>NZ_RCBY01000099.1 GCF_003838195.1 Okeania hirsuta | reverse complement strand
GGTTTGAGTCCCCATCCATTTTTTCTTCCTTCTTCCTTCTTCCTTCTTCCTTCTTCCTTCTTCTTTCTTCAATGTTTGATTACTGTTTAGTACCATTGCACACGAAAAGCTGACTGCTAATTACTGAATAGTAAATATTCAGGCTTTTATTCTCTTTAATTCTGCATAAATTACCACTGAAATAATACTCCAAAATATCGGAATTAAAACATATTGGATAAGAAGACTTAGTAGATCTTTTACCATTTCTAATTTAATTACATAAGCTGCGATAATTGTTAATGGAAATATTATCAAAAAGCCAATGGCAAATAAAATCAAGTTAACTCGAGTAATTAACCAGAAATACCCATTAGTCAATTTCCAACTATACCTAATTCCATTTACAGGTGAAACACCGTCAATTAAACAGTATGCCAATAAAAACTAAGACGTATTCCAAGATAAATCATTGGTAAAAGAAGTAAGATTAAAAAATATTGACTTGACATTAATTTAATTGGCTTAAATGTAATAGGAGCAAATACAAGCAAGGGCACAATTAATATAGGAAACGACTTTTTTATGCCTCTAGTAAATGCTTCTATTAATGTAATTTTATTTCCCTTCAGATATCGCCAAATATAAAAATAACGAATTGCAAATACCCAGGGATTAACAAATACTATCAGAAGTCTATCTAGCCAATAATCTATTGTGCTAGATTCTGAGAAAAAATTTATAATTACTGCCAACTTGTAAATTTTCCCACCTACCTACTTAAACCTGACTTTACTCAACAATCAAATTATTAGTAACATAGGAGTATCCAAAGTATGGCCAATATATCAGGAGATAACAACGATAACCTCTTAATAGGTTCTCCAGAACCTGACCTAATGGAAGGGTTTGGTGGAAATGATACCATTTTTGGTGAAGCAGGAGATGATACTCAAGATGGTGGAGAAGGAGAAGATGAAGTTATTGGTGGCATTGGATCGGACTCTTTAATTGGTGGTGAAGATAATGATTTATTACAAGGAGAAGATGGCCGCGACTCAGCATTAGGCGGTCTTGGAGATGATAGTATTGAAGGTGGTCCGGGAAATGATTTTTTAGCAGGAGAAGAAGGCAACGACTCATTATTTGGACAGACTGGAGATGACTCCGTAATTGGTAATGAAGGAATTGATTTAGTTACTGGAGGAGATGGTAACGATACATTAAGAGGTAGTCAAGGTAATGATAGTCTCTTTGGAAATATTGACGATGACGCAATATTTGGAGATAGTGGAGATGATATTGGAAATGGCAGTATAGGAAATGATTCTCTTTTTGGTGGTGATGGTAATGACTCTCTAGATGGAGGTAGTGGTGATGATACTCTATTTGGAGAAGCAGGTGATGATACTCTATTTGGAATTAATGGCAGTGATTTTATTAATGGTAATAGAGGTAACGACCAAGTTTTTGGTGGAGACAATTTGGACAATCTTCGCGGTGGAAAGGGTAATGATACAATTTTTGGAGAACAAGAAAACGACTCCCTCTTTGGTGACGCGAATAATGATTTAGTTATTGGTGGTATTGGTGACGATACATTATTTGGTGGAAAGGATGATGATACACTTCAAGGTAGTGATGGTAATGACTCCTTGTTAGGCGATCGAGGCAACGATATATTATTTGGAGATGCTGGAGAAGATACCTTAACCGGGGGCGAAGGTTCCGATATATTTGTCCTACCTGGAGAATTAGGTAATATTGATGTGATTAATGATTTTAGTCCTTTGGAAGATTTCTTCGCCTTAGATGGTGACTTAACTTTTGGCGATTTAACTTTTGAACAGGGAACTGGTTTAAATTTCAGAGATACATTAATTACTATTGATAATGGTAGATTATTAGCAGTATTAGTCAACGTTCCAGCTTCAATAATTACAGAAGAAGACTTTACAGATGTTACTCAAGCTTTACCTGAATCTACATCAGAGCAAGAAATTTTATAAATCTTCATCAGACCAATTTTCTAAAATATAGCGTAGTCTTAACCTGGGAATATAAGGCCAACCTCCCTTTGCCTCAATATCTTTAAGTAAATTGTAGAGTGCTTGACGATTATCTGGTAATGCTTGTTGAAATAAGCCTTCTCTAAGTTCTTGATGTAAACCTTCCAGAGTTCGCAGCATAGCCAACATTGCTATTGGATCGTCGTGATGATTTTTTGCTAAAGCTCTTAGTGAATGTGTCAATGATTGTAAATCATTGTGTAATTGTGTTGACTGATTGTCTGTATTTGTATCCATAATTATCAATTAATATCAAAAAATTATTTTAATAAGTTTTTACCTATTCATATAAATACCAGGCTCTAAATCAATTTGTCCTCGTATGGATAATTCAAAAATATCTTGCTTTTTCTAGATATTAATTTGATTTGAAATTAGTTACAGCGATATTCTACCTTAAGCATATTTACTTATGCAATTTTAATTTACCGAAAAGCAACGTTGAAGGCCCCTGTGTTTTAACCCGGGGGATGAAAACGAGTGAGTTGTTTAGACTAGACAACCAAAATGGTCCTGTGCTATTATTACCCACAATAAAATTTCCAATCCCCGTTTCAAATGTACTCTTGTCAGCAAGTTTTAGTAGGTAAAAATCCCGAATTAATTGCTATTTTAACATTCTTATGTGAACAGTCTCACAAGCTCACTAACATGGGAATATATTATGGTCGGCAATTATTTTTTAAGTCTTACAAAACTCTGGGCAAGTTTGACTTGGAAAAAGTCTACAAAAAGAACAATCACTATAAAGTTTTATATTCACAAGCAGCACAACAAATATTGAGAACTATAGCTGAATCATTTAGGTCTTATTATGGTTTAATAAAAGCCTATAGTGAAGGAAAAATATCAGAAAGACCAAAAATTCCTAACTACAGAAAAAAAGGGGGAATGGCTACAGTTAGTTACCCCAAGCAAGCATTAAAACTTAAAGATAATCTTCTTAGAGTTCCACTAGATAATACCTGTAAGCGCTGGTTTGGTCTAGATTGCTTTTATATTCATAAGCCGAGTAATCTCAACTTTGCTTCTCTTAAAGAACTGAGAATATTACCAAGAAATAGATGCTTTACCCAAGAATTTATCTATGAAAAAGAAGTAGTAGTTAAACCTCAATTAAATCAAGACAATGTATTAGGAATTGATCATGGTGTCAATAATTGGTTGACCTGTGTATCTAATGTCGGTACTAGCTTAATTGTGGATGGTAAACATCTCAAATCAATGAATCGTTGGTACAACAAACAAGTATCAACTATCAAAGAAAATAAACCGACTGGATTTTGGTCAAATAAACTAGCTGCAATTACTGAAAAACGTAACCGCAAAATTCGTGACGGTATAAATAAAGCAGCCAGAATAGTCATTAACCATTGTTTAAAAAATTCTATTGGTACAATTGTTTTTGGTTGGAATAAAGGTCAGAAAAATGAAATCAAATTAGGAAAAAAAAGTAATTCAGAATTTGTACCAATTCCTACAGCTAGACTGAAAGAAAGAATAGCTCAGTTGTGTTATGAATATGGAATAATATTTATAGAAACACCAAGAAAGTTATACAAGTATAGCTTCATTTTTAGATGGTGACGATCTGCCTATTTATGGTGAGAAAGCCAATGATTGGAAACCGTCACCGAAAAGAATAAAGCGATGCAGCGCCGCCAAAGGGGGTTTCCCCCATGAGCGACTGCATCAAGACAGCGTAGTTTGTATAGGAGTGGTAATAATTGTTTTGTGAATGCAGACTGTAATGGGGCTGCAAATATAATCACAAAAGTAAGCAGAAAGCTGTAGGGGCCAACGGCCGTTTGCTTCGCATAACTATCGTTAACGCCCCTACTTAAGCCAACTGTGTAGGGGCACAATGAAATTGTCCCCAGAGAGTGTATTTCAGCTAAGAATAGATGGAGCAACACCGATAAATCCGTGTTGCGTAGCATCTACTTAGAATCCCCTCGGCAGAGAGTCCAGGGGAGTAGTCAAATAACTGACTTAGGAATAAAGTAACAAGCAATGTAAAATACTATTTTGGATAAATACAAAGATAAATCAGCTTTGAATTACAGTCCTTTTTTCAGGAAATAGACTTATGTACATGAGTTTAAACACCTATCAATGCTAACAGAGTATGGAAAATTTGCTCTGACAAAAGCCACTTGGGAAGGTGAAGTACAACTATGACTCTATTGCCCTAACTTTCTTCCGGTAAAATCAAAAATCAAAAATCGTATTTTTATACTGTGTAAATAAAAAACGCAGTAGCAATGTTGATTGTTGAATATTAAATCTTGAGGTTAACAATGAGGTATCGCACTTTAATTGCTGCACTATTAGCTGTGTGTTTGAGTTTTTTGACCGCTTGCTCAGAAGGTCCAGATAGCAGTCAAACACTTACTTATGATGACATTGTCAATACTGGTTTGGCTAACAACTGTCCTGAGTTACCAGAAACAGCTCGTGGTTCCATTGCCCTTGACCGCGATAGCTCTTATATTTTGACAGATTTGTGCATACAGCCAACTGAATATTTTGTCAAGGAAGAACCTACTAACAAACGCCAGAAAGCAGAATTTGTAGAAGGAAGAAAATTGACACGATATACTTCTAGCTTAGACCAAGTAACAGGGGATCTGATCTTTGATGAAGATAACGCATTGACATTTAAGGAGCAATATGGTATTGATTTTCAGGCTATAACTGTTCTCTTACCAGGTGGTGAGGAAGTACCTTTTCTATTTACCGTCAAAGGACTTATTGCTAAAAGTCAGCCTGGTGTTTCTGCTATTAATACCTCTATCGATTTTGAGGGTATCTATAATGTTCCTTCCTATCGAGGTTCTAGCTTCCTAGATCCAAAGGGTCGTGGTGTTACTTCAGGATATGATAATGCAGTAGCTTTACCAAATCGTGCAGATGATACAGAGTTTAGTAAAGCTAATGTCAAGTTTGCAGATACCAGTCTCAAAGCTGGTGAAATTTCCCTGAGAATTTCTAAAGTAGACAGCGAAACTGGTGAAATTGCTGGTATCTTTGAAGCAATTCAGCCTTCTGATACAGACTTAGGTGCAAAAGAGGCTGTAGAAGTTAAAGTTGGTGGTACTTTTTACGGTAGGGTAGACACAGCTTCTTAAGCTAAATATTGGGTCTGAAATTAAATTGCTCGTGCAACTTATATGATTAAAGACCCTACCTATCAAAATTGAAAGTTTGTGAAGATAACCAACTGTCTCTTTTCACCTAAAAATGTCTTTTCATTGAAAGTTGTAAGGGGTAGGTTTTAGGTTCCAAAATTATAGAAAATTAAACCCTAAAAGGCTAATTTTACTCCTGGTGACTGTGAAGTTTTCAACAGTAGTTGCTCTGTAATAGTGCAGTTAAAAAATTTGCTTCCTAAAACCTAAAACTAAACACGCAATAGAAGGGTAACGACCAGAAAAAAAGAATATGTATAGAGGGGCTAAACACTCCTCTATTGTTATTAGATTTAGATTTTATTAGAAAAATATTTAAACAACTAATAAATATTATTATTGAAAATAATTATTGCTCCTATAGCAATTTCCAAGAATCGTGAGGTACAAAATTCGTTTATTTTATTTTAGGGAGTAGGGAGTAGGGAGTAGGGAGTAGGGAATAGAAAAATAACTGTATCTCAGTAACTTGAGAAACGCTATATTAAATATATTTATACTTAATTAAGTTAATCAAGTAACTACTTAGTATATAGAAAATAGATCAAACCATCGACTACGATATTGCTGATAAAAAGGCTTAGAATATAACTAAAACTATTATGAATAAATTGTGTCTAATATCACAATCCAAGATTCCAAAGCAATAATTTTATAAACATACAATTCCTAGTAGAAGATGTTTCATTAATTAATAATGGATAATGAATAATGGATAATTAACTCTTGTTAAAACCGTAACGGAACTAAATATCAGGAAATCTGATTTCTTCTCTTGGTCGATTGGATATGGCGAGGAGACCCGTTCTTGCAGACCCGCTCCGAAGTACGCCATCCCTCGACCGCTTTTTTCTCCTTAAAAGGAGAGGCTTTAAACCTTTGGGGGTTAATTATCAATTATCAATTATCAATGATCAATTGGTAAAAATATAGTGCGTATTTGATTTACCATCACTAAATTTCTATCAGAATTATTTTGAAAATTAGGTAAGTCGGAAACCACCGTCTTTTAAGTAGTGGATGGAAACGACTTGGGCAGGTTTTAACCCGTAGTCAAAAAAATGTGTTATAATTGATTGCTAAAGACACATTGACCTCTGAATCATCGTGAAAGCCTGATATCTAATGGACTATACAGGTTAAATGGTAGTTAACCGAAAAGGTGGCTAGGTGCTTGCCAGCACTCTGTTTCCAGCCGTTAGACAGCACGTTGTACCTCAGAGCGAGTGAATCAAATAACAACCAAAAAAATTAGCCTCAATGGTCGCCAGACCGGAGAGAGTAGTGGCTATTGGCACCACCTAGTTAGCTGCTCCTGTATGCGTAGTACGGTACGGTACTGGTAATTTAGCCGTTCCGAGCAATGTGGAAATCGTGGTTTTAACCTGATATAAAGCTCCTCTGAATAATTCACGCGACTGTAGTCCGTGGAGTGTCAAAATATACCTATGTCTACCACTATCACTCAAAAACTAAAAAGTAAAAACCTGGAACTGTTGCGCCAATATCAACAGTCTCCTTCTCATCATCTCCGTAATCAATTAGTTAAACTTAATGTTGGACTTGTAAGAAAGGAAGTTTACCATTGGTTGAATAGGTGTACTGAAACCTACGATGATTTACTCCAAGTAGGCTGTATTGGATTAATTAGAGCAATTGAGCGATTTGATATATCGAAGGGACGAGCCTTTAGTTCTTTTGCTACTCCTTATATCCGGGGTGAAATTCAGCATTATCTAAGAGATAAAAGTCCTTCTGTACGAATTCCCAGAAATTGGCTAGCTATGGATCGGCAGGCTACAAAAGTTATACAAGACCTCCGAGTGAAGTTAAAACGGAAACCTACAGATTTAGAGGTGGCCTCTGCATTGGATATTTCTTTAGAGCAGTGGCAAGAAATTCAATTAGCTTGTCGTAACCGTGCTCCTCTAAGTTTAGACGCTCCAGTTCAAGATGAAACAAATGGAACCACTTGTTTAGGAGAATTAGTTCCAGATACTCAGTATCGTAGTTTTCAGTTAGCTCAAGAAGACCAAATTCGTTTACAGCAAGGACTGGCCAAACTAGAAGAAGGTACTCGTAAGGTTTTGGAGTTTGTTTTTCTCTGTGATTTGACTCAGAAGGAAACCGCCGAGCGGATGGGGATTAGTGCTGTTACTGTTTCTCGAAGAATCAAGAAGGGGTTAAAGTCTTTGCAAAATATTATGCAGTAGAAGAAGGTAAGTCAAAAGTCAAAAGTCAAAAGTTAAAAGTCAGAAGAAAATTATAGTGGTCAATAAAAATCAACAATTCAGTAAGTATTTATGCTTAATATTTAACTGAGAATTTGACTCCTGATAAAGGTAAATGAAGATAATTTATATAGTATAAATACTTAAGCAAGCTACGGATTTTATACTAATTTTCATGTTACAAATTGAAGTGCGGAATGTGGGTTACAAACAAATTGCAATAACTGTCCAATAGCTAAAAGTCTTATATTATAGGTTTTTTATTCACCCTGTCGCCTGTTGCCTGCGCACAGCGCTATATTATAACGGTTCTACCGAACATGATATTAAAAGTATAAACCCCACCCATCTACTAGATATGGGCGGGGTTAGTTTTTAATACCGATATATTCTTGTCTTTATGGAGAAACATCGGTTAAATTTTGCCCTTCATCCAGTTTTTAAACAAATTCTCCTTAACCATAGTCTGTCGCAACACTTCAACTAAATACTCTTGAGCTTCTTCCCGACTTAAACCTTTCACTTGCTCCCGTAGAACTTGTAATTTGAACTGTTGCTCCATAGTTAAGCTGTTAGACATTTCCATAGTTTACTCCTTGCTTATCTAGATAATAGATATTGGCCTATATATTAAGGCCACAGTTAAGTTGATTTATTGACTCTTATGTAAATTATCGTAACATTTACTTGACATACTGTCCATAATGTACATTTTGAAACTAATTTATTCGACAAAAGTTAACATTAAATTAATAAAAGCTAGAAGTATTATGATGATTAGGCTAGAACTAATATCCTAAAAATTCTAAAGATGGAGAAGGGCAAATGGATGCAATGGAATTTTTTCAAAAGAGTGCTGGTAAATGGCGATCGCAACGAACAACCCATCATCTGGCCTTTAGACAAGCAGAAATGGGTAGTTCAGATATTCAAGTAACTAGCTTGGGTGCTGGAGATCCGAAAGTAGTAGAAATCTGTAAAATGCACGAAATTGACCCAAGTTTGGCTGCTGGAGGCGCTTTTGTTACTTGGGATGGTTCCATGGCCTGGGATAAAGATGATGAAAATCACAAAGGTTCAACTGTATTTGCGATTGTTCCAGATCCAGAAAATCCTAGAAAAGGCAGAATGTTGCGAGAACGAGGCTATGCAGAAATTGTCCCAGTAGTGGGACTGTTTGAGATGGATGATGAAGATGGACTAAATCTAATTACAGAATATGAAACTATGAGTTCTATTGAAAGATTCTGGTTTCCTAGCCCTAATCTGAGAATGCGAACCAGTGCAGTGAAGCGGTTTGGTGGATTTAATACTTCTACATTTTGTACAGAAGTTCGAGTAGAGGAAAACAACTCAGATTGTGAAATAGAAACGTCACAGAATACTGCACAGTTTTATTCTGCTTTTGGCTGGTAGATAGATAACAATATGCCCAAAGTTAGCAAATAGCTATCAAAATTGTTACAGATTGTTGCGTAAGTTAATAAAAGTGAGACTTGGATTGCCTCAATCCCTTAATCTAAAGGTTGGCTATTGATGCAATTTTTTGAATCGCAGCAAGGTTTAGTGTGCTCTGGCCACACTTGATAAATCAAATTTAATAATTTAAGGAGATTCTCACGTGGCGATTCCATTATTAGAATACAAACCTATCAGTCAAAACTCACGAGTTGCGGGTTATGAAATCCCCGGTGATGACCAACCAATGATTTATTCAGCCGAATCTTTGCCCTCTGGGTCAGGATGGGATGAGTTAATCTGGGCAGCTTATCGTCAAATTTATAGCGAACATCAGATTCTTAAGAGAGATCGCCAAATCTTCCTAGAATCTCAACTCAAAAATGGTCAACTTACAGTTCGAGATTTTATTCGTGGTTTGGTCATTTCCGATCCATTCCGTCGTAACAACTACGATACAAATAGCAACTATCGCTTTGTTGAGTTATGTGTTCAACGTGTTTTAGGTCGTGATGTTTACAGCGAAAAGGAAAAGATTGCTTGGTCTATCGTTGTAGCGACTAAAGGTATCGAAGGTTTCATTGATGAGTTGGTTAATAGCGAGGAATACCTCGACAACTTTGGCTTTGATACTGTACCTTACCAGCGTCGTCGGGTTATACCCCAAAGAGATGGAGGAGAAACTCCTTTTAACCTAAAGACACCTCGTTATGGTTTCTACTATCGGAGTATTCTTGGTTTCCCTCAAATAATTTACCAAAATGAATTACGTCGCTTTACTCCCCAAGAAAAGAAACCTACAGCAGGCAATCCTTCTCTTTATTTAGATTTAGCACGGGGTATAAACGCTCAAGGTACATCAACACGAGTTAATCTAGGTAATATCAATCTTGGTATGGTACCTTATCGTAAGATATAACTTAAGATTATTACTCTAACACCTCTGTTGAGTGGGATTAAATTTTGTAGGGATGGAATATTCGTGCAGAGTATTTGGTTAACTTGCCAAAACTAGGAACATGAGTATTCTATCCCTACAAGTTTTTAGTTACTGAAAAGAGGGAGTAGGCAGCTTTGCAGTAGGCAGCTTTGCAGTAGGGGGAAAAAAAATGATGATTTATGTGCAATAATTGATTTTATTTTTTATTACTTAGGGCTTGCTGATTAAATCTAAAAGCATTGACAGATAAAGGTTATAGCATTTTTATGTCTAAAAAAGTGTTAGCTTTTCGGTGGAAAAAGCTCAAAAAGCTAGTATTTTGGGACGATTATGGCAGAGAAATCAAGGGACAATTCTTACTCCTACCTCCTCTATAATTCCCATTTATACTGACTCCTGACTCCTGACTCCTGACTCCTGACTCCTACCCTCACCCATAAGACTTTTTGCTGCAAACCCTACTTAGAGATGTCTACTGAAAAAAACAATGCTGAGTTAGAGTTGAGTAATTTGAACTTTATCTCCATACTTCAAATTAAGCTGAGATTGAGCGCTACTAGCATTAGCAGCGATTTCGACAAAATCGTGAGAACCAACAATTGCAATTACTTCCCCTGGTTGACAGTCACTATAAGTATTGCCACTGACTATAGTTTTATAGGATGAAAGATTGTCATTTTTTTGAATCACAACTAACCAGGTTTTACCCTGAATATAACTGCTGGGAATATTAGTAATTATATTGCCAAAATAGTCAATATATTGAACTGAACCTTCAATACCTGAGTCTGTGAGAGTAATTTTATTTAAAGGTAATTTTACTAAACTTTCTGGGTTAATTTTTTCTCCCAAATTTTCTAATGAAACCCCTCTAGCAATATGAGCGCCAACAGGAGCAAATATATCTCGACCGTGAAAGGTTGTACTAGGTGAATTTGTGCGCCAATAGTCAGAATTAGTCAATTCCACAACTTTTATTTCTTGTGTTTCTAGGTTTTCCAGCACACCACTAAAAATACCGTTATCGGGTCCGACAAAAAAACCTGTTGATAATTGAATAGCGATCGCTCTTCTGGCACTTCCTACACCTGGATCGACAACAGCTATGTGAACTGTTCCTGTGGGAAAATAGGGATAAGCATTTTTTAAACAAAATCTTGCTGCAAATAAATTTTGAGCAGGAATTTCATGGGTGAGGTCTATTAGCGTTACTGTCGGATTAATTTGATAAATTACACCTTTCATCACACCGACATAAACATCTTTTAATCCAAAATCAGTTAAGAGTGTAACTATTTTTCTATCAGACATGATTATTTTTGATATTATATCATGTTCGGATAATCAGTTATAAATAAAATTTAAGAACTGACAGTACCGAATAAATACTAAAATTATCTGGCGTTGGTAATTGATGGGATGATTTATATTTTGGGGTAGCGCTCTGTAACCGTCCCCGGTTAATCATTGGGGGATTGCCCCTACAAATTTCATCCTGTCATTTACCGACGCCAATTATCTTTACTTTTCTTCTTTCCTCCCCCTACTGCTGAGGACTGACTCCTCGCTAAGTTATTTATAAGTTTCAGCCTAACATGATACTATAGTAGGGAACAGACAACAGGGAACAGGCAATAGGCAATAGACAATAGTAGGAAAAATTTTCCTGTCTTAGGGTTCATCATCAATCTATGTCATATTAAATCCGGTTAAACAGTTATAGATTGGTTAAGTCTTTAGGAGTCAGGAGTCAGTCCTCAGCAGTCAGGAGGAGAGAGAATCACAAAGATGAGCGTAGTTATGACGATTCGAGATTTTTTTTATGTCCAATTAAACGGATTTGATATCAAACACTAATATTATGTCCGTTTAATAGCACGGCACGATAGAACTCCCTTATGGGTTCCGCGAACGTTAAAGTTTTTAGGTGGTAGGTGATAGGTGTAAATTCAAGTGAGAACACTGGAAACGGAACGCAAATTTGGGATATTCCTTCCAGATCGCTTCAGAAGTCAGGAAATTCAGAAATAGAATAGGGGAAAAAGCGGATGCGACCCCATGCCCTTCGGTTTCGGCAGTTGCTTTAAGTCGGGGTACCCGTTCAACGCACTGCACTCACTGTTGCACGGCGCAAGCGGTCGATATTCGAGCTTTCCGTAGGGTGGGATGGCGTTAGCGTTAGCGTTTGCGCAGCATAACCATAGGAAAGCAGCTCTGTAAGAGGTAGCGGCTCTCTCAAGAGCGCGTCTCCTCGGCATATCCAATCGACTTAGAAAGCGGTCAGATCCCGCGGGGCACGCCAGACGCAAGGGAATGCGCACCAAGCAGGTAGAAAAATGCTCATCTCCCCATCTCTCCATTTCCCCATTTAATTCAATTGCTCAATTTGATATTGGGCATCTCTATAACCTCCTGTTCGACCTTGCTCTAAATAAAGTTTGGCTGCTTTTTCAAAATCACTAATTGCTCCTTTTCTATCCCCAAGATTAACTCTAACCAATCCTCTACTATAGTAAGCATCAGCATATTCAGGGTTAAGTCGAATTGCTTGAACATAGTCAGCGATCGCTTGCTCATAATTTTCTTGTTCAGAATAAACACTAGCACGATTTGCATAAGCTTCTGCATTATTCGGACTAATAGCTATTGCTTGAGTATAATCTTCTATTGCCTTTTCCAGTTGATTTGCCGAAGCGTAAGCTAATCCTCTATTTGTATAAGCTGACGGACTTTTGGGAGCAATTTCAATTGTTTTTGTACAATCAGATATAGATTTTTCATACTCTTTAATATTGAGGTAAGCAATACATCGATTATTATAAGCAACTTCATTTTCAGGGTTAATTGTAATTGCTTTAGTGCAATCAGATATAGCTTTTTCATAAGTTGCTAAATTCAAATATGTGCTGCAACGATTAGCATAAGCTTCTTCATTTTCAGGGTCTATTTCAATAACTTTATTATAATCATCTAAAGATCCTTGATAATCTCCCATAAAAAAGCGCGCTCTGCCTCTACTATAATAACCATCTATCTTTTGGGGTTCAAGTCTAACCATCTCAGTATAATCTGTGATTGCTCCTTGTAAATCATTATTAGCAGCACGAGCTAATCCTCGACCATGGTAAGCATCTATATTATTGGGTTGCAGTCGAATAGCTTGAGTGTGGTCTTGAATAGCAGCGGGATAGTTTTGAGAGCTGTAGTGAACTAATCCTCTTTTATAAAAAGCTTCCGCATCTTGAGGTTTGAGGCGCAATACTTGAGTGAAATCATTAATTGCTCCGGCATAATCTTGGGTATCATAACGAGCTGTCCCTCTGTTAAAATGGGCATTAACATGGCTAGGGTTCAAATTAATTACCTTGCTATAGTTAGCAATAGCTTTTTGGTAATTTTCTAAGTTATAGTAAGCGTTGCCACGTTTATAGTAATATTCTTCTTCATTGGGATTTAGTTGAATTGCTTTGTCATAAGCGGCAATTGCTGCTTGTTGATTACCATTGTTCGCATTTTCTATCCCTTTCTCAAATATCCTCTCTGCTTTGACCGGGTTTGGGCGATTCAAGAAATACACTAACCCAATCAGCACTGCAATGACCCCCACGCTGGCAAAACCAAACAAAACAAACCATAAAGGATGAGATTTCACTCTCCGTGAGCTTGTTTTAGTTTGATAATTTCGATTGTTTTTAGTTTTGGGTAGTTGTTTTGTCAATTTTTGAGGGCGACTGCTAATTTTCTGTAGCGCTTTCACAACTTCTTCTACAGACTGGTAACGTTTTGTGTAATGGTAATGTACCATTCGATCGACAATATTAGCTAGATTTGAGGAACATAGGGTTCGATTTCGCCAGAGAATACCACTAGGATTTGATGGACGAAGGTCTTGTAGTTTAGGGAGTTCGCTACCGGGAATACCTGTCAGAGCTTGAATACCAATCATGCCCACTGCATACAAATCGCTATTAAATTGAGGAATTCCTTGAAATTGTTCGATGGGCATATAGGAAGGAGTACCTGTCGCTATTGTTCGTTGTACCTCTCCATTTTCTGCTGCAATTTTATGACTAACTTCTTTGACAGAACCAAAATCAATTAAAACTAATTTTTTATTTGTTTGATGTCTAATTAAATTAGATGGGTTAACATCCCGATGAATTACGCCATTTTCATGTACAAATACCAAAATTTCTAAAATTTCTAACAACAGTTTGATTACTTGTTTTTCTTGCCAAGGTTTACCGGGTATAATTTCTTTATTTAATGGTTTTCCAGGGATAAATTCTTCAACTAAATAAAATTGGTTATTTTCTTCAAAATAAGCTAGTAGTAAAGGAATCTGCTCGTGCCTACCTAATTTTTCTAATATTTCTGCTTCTTGTTTAAATAAACGGTGAGCAGTTCTAACTATTGTATAACTATTGCCAGGAGCGCGTAGTTGTTTGACCACACATTGAGGATGCCCAGGGCGACGAGTATCCGCTGCCAGATAGGTTTGTCCAAATGCACCAGCACTCAGGATTTGAACGACGCGGTAACGTCCATCTAGAAGTTGACCAATCATGTTCGTGTTACTCATAAGGTGGTAGGTGGTAGGTTTTAGGTGTTATACCATTTTGAAAAAAGAATGTTACAAATAATAAGGGCAATCAAAAGACAAATGCAGGAGATGTCCCTTTGACTAAAAAGATAACTTACGACTTAATAAATGGTATTAAAGCTATTCGTTATGATTCCTGACTTCCCCTACTGGGAGGGGCTAGGGGTGGGTTAACTCCTCAGAAATAACCTAGCTATTTGTAGCAAAGATTTATAAAATTGTTATTATACCAATTTTAAAAAATAATTTTATGAATAATCAGGGGAATTAAAAAGATTTTGCATTAGATATCTCTTTGAAACTCTGTCCTTAAAGACGAGGTTTGATGTAAGGGATATTCACCTTAATAAGTAATATTTAAGATATAGGAATAGACAGGTAGGTTAGGACTTATGCGGATGATGATCCGAATCAGGGGAAATTGTTTGTCCCACTGTTCCCTGTTCCCTGCTATATTTATTCTGATTTGAGAATCATAACTACTAGAAAAAGTATAACTATTTCTATCAAACATTGATCGAACTAGCATTAGGTGGTAGGTAAATTTTAATATTTTGTCAGTAGACTTAATCAAGGAAAACAAATATTACAGGTTTTGAAGTAGCAAAATTTGGTTGTTGAAGCAGTTGATTATTGGAGTAGTTTTTCGAGCATATTTTGTGAGTTTTGATAATTTTTTGTTCTGCCTTGCTCTAAAAAGAGATTGGCACTTTGGCGAAGGTCTGCTATTGCTGCTTGTATCTCTTGTAGCTCAAAAAGAATAATACCTCGATTATAATAAGCTATGGCATTACTCGGATTTATTGTTATTGCCTGGTCAAAGTCTTCAATAGCTTGATGATAGTTTCCTATATCTGAGAAAATTAGACCTCGATCGCTGTAGGCAAAAGAATTTTCAGGATTTATTTTGATTGTTGTGGTCAAGTCTTCTATAGCACCAGACAAATCACCACTAGCAGACCGCACTCTACCTCTGTTTTTGTATGCTTCAGCATTTTCAGGATTCATCTCAATAGTTATGCTACAGTTTTCTGCTGCTTTTTGATATTCTCCTAAATTTAAGTACGCAATACATTGATTATGGTATGCTAGAGAATCTTGAGAGTTTATTTCTATTGCTTGGTGACAATCTTTAATTGCTGCTCGATAATTTGCTAGCTTTAGATAAGCACTACATCTTTTTGTATAGGTATCGGAATAATCTGGTTTTAATTCTAGTACCCGGTCGTAGTCTGCTATTGCACTTTGATAATCTGCGATTTCAAACTGAGCTATACCTCGACTTTCGTAAGCTTGTGCATTGCTGGGGTTAAGTTTTATGGTTTGAGTGTAGTCACTTATTGCACCTGCTTGGTCTCCGATCGCTGCTCTAGCTATTCCTCGATGAAGATAAGCATCGCTATGTTGAGGATTAAGTTTAATTGATTGACTATAATCTTGAATCGCATTTTTGTAATCCCCAATTTTGTCATAAATTAGTCCTCGTTTTTGATAAGCTTGAGTATACTTGGGATAAATTCTTAATGTTTGTGTTAAATCGGTAATCGCTTTTTCATTGTCGCCTAATTCATAATAAGTTAAGGCACGTTGATAATAAGTGTGATAATTTTCTTTGATCGTAATAGCTGCTGTATAGTCTTTAATTGCTTTTTCATAAGCTCTTTGGGAATAATAAGAGTTGCCTCTTTGATAATAGATGGCTGCATTTTGTGGGTTTAATTGTAGTGCTTGAGTATAGTTAGCGATCGCTGCTTGTTGCTCTCCTTGTTTAGCTAATTCTCGACTTTGTTTATAGAGTGCTTGTGCTTTGAATATAAACTGCCAATGCCAGAAATAGGCGATCGCTACTCCTGCTATGGTTATCACTATTAAACCTGCAATAAGTCTAATTTTTGTGTTGTTTCTGAGTTGAGGTGGTGGTGTGGGAGTATCTATTTCTTGAGGCACTGTAATTATTGTTTCTAGTTTTGAGAGAATGTTTTTCTTGGTAAATATTACTATGTTTTTTAATTCTGTAAGCGCTTCTGAAGCTGAGTCATAATGTTGTTTACCTTGACTGTTTACCATTTTGTCAATGATATTTGATAGACTTAGAGAGCATACTTGTAGATTTTGCCAAGGTATTTCTAGTCCTAGAGTCTTGTTAGTCTGCTTTTGTTTGAGTAAATCTTGAGTAGATAATCCTGTTAGTGCTTGAATAGCAATTATTCCTAGAGCATAAATATCGCTATTTTTATCTAGCTCTTTTTGACTTTCTTCTAATGGTATATAAAGTAAACTATCAGAGTTATTTTGGCTACCATTTTTTGAGATTAATAATTCCTCGTTTTGTTCTAAAATTCTTGTAATTTTTCTTTCTAACCAAAAGTTTATTAAGACTAATTTTCCATCTAACTCTCGCCTGATTAAATTTGCTGGTGTTATTTTTCCATGAGTTTCCCCATGACCATGAATAAAGGCTAAAATTTCTAGTACATCCTTTAATATTTTGATTACTTCTACTTCCGGTAAAAACTTAACTATAGCTAATTCTTGATTTAGAGATAAACCTACTATATAGTCTTCAACTAAGTAGATAGTATTGTTTTCTTCAGAATAAGCTAATAAGTTAAGTAAACCATTGTGTTGACTCAAACGATAAATCTTTTCTGCTTTTTCTTGAAATAATGATAATATAACTTCTCGATTTTCTTTCTTAAAATTGCTTAGTCTAATTTCTCTGACTAGGCATTGAGGAGATTTTGGACGGTGGGTATCTGTAGCCAGATATGTTTGTCCTAAGATACTTGAATTTATAGGTTTGATCAAACGATAGCGTTTATCTACAATTTGGTCAATTATCTTAGGACAAACATATCTGGCTACAGATATGTTTGTCCTAAGATACTTGAATTTATAGGTTTGATCAAACGATAGCGTTTATCTACAATTTGGTCAATTATCATCTATTTTTACCCCATTACAAATGTGTGTTATGGCAGAAGGAAGAAGAAAGAAGATGTTTAGTTATCTAGGATAGAAGAAAGAAGGAAAAAGGCGTTTAAGTAGGTAGGCGATTAGTTATCTATGACAGAAGGAGAAATCTGGTCTTGTCTGAGTTTTAAGCTTTTTATATGTCCTAACCTTTCCTTGGACTGCTATATATAAAATTTGAAAAAGATAGTTACATTAAAGAATTAGTAGTCAAGAGTCAGGTTCTAGGAGTCAAGTTTTAGGTTTTAGGTTTCAGGTTCTAGGTTTCAGGTTTTAGGAGGAATTTTATCAACTACTCCTGCTAGAATCACGATCAAAGTTAAGCCTTTTTTCCTATTTTTTCATAGGCTATTTTCTGCCAATATATAGCAATTAGTAGCAATTAGGTTTCAGCTATTAGCTTTTTAATTTTTCTCTGCCTGTCTATTCAAGGTTTGTTTGAGTAAGTCAGTAAAGTCAACATGAAAAGCTTTATATAGTTTGACTGTAAAAAGATTTAGTTTGGTAATGCTACTCTCTTAGTAAAATCATATCAATTCATTATTTCTGTTTATTTATCATAGCTGACGATACTATAGTCATCAAAAATTATCGGATTGTATTGTCAGAATTAAATAATTATATAAACTTCAAAAAAATTAATTTCATCTCAATCAATTGCTCATTTTTTTGAGGCGCTGGCGACGCCATAAATGAATCAATTTTAACCCGACAAAATAACTCAATGTCCCACAAATTAGACCCATTACTAAACAACCTAAAAATAGGGCTGCTACAAACTTACTCCCATATTTCATTAACTCTTGAAATGAAATAATACTTTTAGCCATGAACTCCTCTTGAGAGTTGAGTAATAATTGACCAACTTGAAAGTTAATTGCATAAATTGGCACATAAGTCAAGGGATTACTCACCCAAGTACCAGCAGCCGCAGCAACTTTATGACCTCGGAACAAAGTTGCTAGTACTATACCCACTATGGTTTGAAGACCAAAAATTGGAAATAATCCGGCAAAGACCCCCATTGCTAAACCTCTAGCAATATATTCTGGAGTTCCCCGCATCCGAATGAAGCGCCAGTATAAATATCGCCCGTATCTATTCCACTTTGTTTGTGTATGTCTACGAGATGGATATTTTGTTGTGACTTGCTTAGGTAGTAGTTGCTGGGGAATTTGTGAAATATTTGAGATATTTTTGAACATAAAATATATAAGTAAATTGATTTTTGATGACTATGATTTTTATGGAGTTTATCTTCTTCTTTCTTCAATATTATAGTTAGTCTAAATGATTGGGAAAAATCCTCAAATAGATAATAAAGTCTGAAACTATTATCTCTATTTCTGACGATCTTTTTACAGGATATTGATTTTCTGCATAACTATGCCAAAAACTGGTAATTGATTATCAAATCTGCTCGGGTTCGGTATAAAAAAATGTTCCATCCTCAGCGCCATTGCCAAATCTTTCTCACTCTCTCCCTCATGGGAGGGGTTAAGTGTGGGTCCCCATCTCCCCATCTCCCCATCTCTCCACCCTCTTTACATCAATGCTACCGGATTTGATATGATCAGGGCAAAAATCACAGCAGTTTTGAAGTTGATAAGGTACAAAATTTTAGGACTTTAGGGAGTAGGCAGTAGGGAAAAAAGATTAACCTTAAAACTGTACCTCACGCTGTCTAAAAAGTGCTGTAAGTAATTTACTTGTATCAAAAACAGAAATATGTCAGAATGATCAAAAAGTAGGTTTAGTCTACTATAAAACCACATATTTTTAGAGCAGGGATACATAGACTCCCCAAGGTGAAAATAGGTAATTTCCTACCGAATGCTCTACAAACATGAATCGCAAAAGATAGACGGGGGAGTGTCAATGACTACTGGAAATACTATTGCAGCGATCGCTACCGCTATTATCCCCCAACAAGGAAGTGTGGGCATAGTCAGAATATCTGGTTCTGAGGCAATGAAAATTGCCAAAACCTTATTTCATGCACCAGGGAAGCAGGTTTGGGAGACTCACCGCATTCTCTATGGTTATATTCGCCATCCCCAAACTGGACAGTTAGTAGATGAAGCTTTATTATTAATTATGAAGACTCCTCGTTCTTATACTCGTGAGGATATAGTTGAGTTTCACTGTCATGGTGGAATTATCCCTATACAACAAGTATTACAGTTATGTATTGAGGCGGGGGCACGACTAGCTCAACCAGGGGAGTTTACTTTACGAGCTTTTTTAAATGGACGACTGGATCTGACTCAGGCGGAAAGTATTGCCGATCTTGTGGGGTCTCAGTCTCCTGTAGCTGCTCAAGTTGCTTTGGCTGGTTTACAAGGTAAGTTAGCTAGTCCAATTCGTCAGTTAAGGGCTAACTGTATTGATATATTAGCAGAGATAGAGGCTCGTATTGATTTTGAGGAAGATTTACCACCTTTGGATGAGTCTACAATTGCTCAAGAAGTTAATAATATTTTGGTAAATTTATCACAAATACTGGCAACTGCAAGTAGGGGTGAGTTATTACGAAGTGGTTTGAAGGTGGCTATTATCGGACGTCCGAATGTGGGTAAGTCGAGTCTATTAAATGCCTGGAGTCGTAGCGATCGCGCTATTGTGACTAATCTTCCTGGCACTACGAGGGATGTGGTAGAGTCTCAGTTAGTAGTAGGTGGTATCCCGGTGCAGGTTTTGGATACGGCGGGTATTCGAGAAACTGAAGACCAGGTGGAAAAAATGGGGGTAGAGCGGTCGCGTCGAGCTGCTGAGTCTGCTGACCTTGTTTTATTGACTATTGACGCTAGTGCTGGTTGGACGGAGTTAGATGAGGTTATTTATCAACAGGTAAAACATCGTTTTTTAATTTTGATAATTAATAAAGTTGACTTGGTTAAGTCGGAATTTATGGAGTCTATTTTTTATCCAGAAACTATTAAGAATGTTGTGACTACAGCAGTGATTAATAATCAAGGAATTGAGCAACTCGAAGCAGCAATTATTAATTCTGTAAATTTGGGTAGTTTGCAGGCAGAAAATCTAGATTTGGCTATTAATCAAAGGCAAGCAGCAGCTTTAACTAGAGCAAAGGTGGCTTTGGAACAATGTTTAAATACAATTAAAAATAATTTACCTCTAGATTTTTGGACCATAGATTTAAGGGGAGCAATTTATGCTTTGGGAGAGGTTACGGGAGAGGATGTAACGGAGTCTGTTTTAGATAAAATTTTTAGTCGCTTTTGTATCGGGAAATAATTTCTCAGAGTTTTACTATCTACTCTCTACTCTATATTTTCTATTTTGTCTGTCATCTCAATATTTGGATATTTAGGTCATCATTATCTATTAGACATCGGGTGCATCTTCCTAGTGCAGGATGGCAGAAATAACTAATCAGTTACAAAACTCCTAAAAGCCTTACCAATCAATACTTTTAACTGTCTTGAGTCCGTCTTACATTCTGAGGAAACCTCAAAATTACGCACTTGATGCCCGACTTTTGACTTCCGGGTAGCGGCGCTAGCTCCTGACTTATGACTCCTGATTATTGACTTATGACTATTATTGGAAGATAGAAAAAATTATGAGAAAATTTGTGAATATTTGTGATAATTTATGATAAACTTTTACATAACATAACAATATCAACATAATACAACAAGGTAAAAACAGATGAGTGGATTTATCGGAGCATTTTTTGGACTATTTGGCGGTAATAAGGACGATAACCAACCAAAGGAAGCTTTTTTTCTAGATGCAGATAGTGCAAGTAGTCTTGGTGATGTAAACTTTATGCGGAAATCTATTGCAGTTAAGAGGAGCTATCCCAAAGCAGCAGGTAAGATTAATTTAATAGAAGGAGAGACAGAAAAGAGTGCTTCTTCTATGCAAGTGAAAGAAACTATAGGAGAAACTAAAACTGCTTCCTATGCTTCTAGCGCATCTATTTCTTCTAGTTCAACTACCCCTACTACTGTAAAGCCTCGTAGCATTAGTAATTCTAACTCTGAAATAGATTTTACAAGCATGGCTCGTAACATTAAGAAGAAGAGATAATTTCTTTGTTTTACTAGGTTATATAGTTTATAGATTCTCAATTTAAAATATAGCAGTCTAATTTAGGTTTTGAAACTCGATCGTTGAGGTAATTTATTGCACAATGGCATAGTTTCAAGACCTGATAATAATTGCTATATTTTTTGTTTCTGACTAATAATTTCTTCCCATTCTCAGAGTAGAGAATAGGGAGTAAGGAGTAGGGAGTAGGTAAATAATGAACATTATACCTTATCTGACCCATTTTTGCTACATTTTCTTGAGAGTAGAGAATAGGGAGTAGGTCATTTCAGTTATCAATTATCAGTTAGCCTCCTATGGTCGGAGCTTCGCTAACAGTTATCAGTACCTCTAGCTGTTTGCGCAGCATTCCGTAGGAAAGCTAGAGGATTTACATAAGGAACAGTCTCTTTTCTCTTGGTCGATTGGATATGGCGAGGAGACCCGAAGAGTGACAGAGCAGCTTCGGTTTACATGTTGCGGAGCAAAACCCCATCCCACCATACGGGAAGCTACGCTAACGACCGCTTTTTATCTCTTTAAAAAGGGAGGCGCATACCCACAATTTTTCGGTAAATAACGAACAGTATACCTTGATTTCATACAAATAATTGCTCAAAACATTAATTAACTATTATTATTACTTAATAACTAAAGTTTTTAAGAAGTATAGAATTATTTTGAGTAATTGGTATTAGTTGTTAAAGGCAAAGATAGAAAAGCTAGAACATTGATGCTGAAGTCAAATAAAATATCTTGAAATTGATATTAATTAACATTGGAAGCTGATGCTTTTTCGGAAAAATTGTCCGCACCTAGGAATACTTTATTTTGAGCAAAACTAATTTTTAAAAGTTTTAAAAGTTTTATTCTACATTAATCAGGAAACCTTACTAAGCGCGGATTATATAGTATCTACATTTGTATTTGCCTAATTTTAAATATTGATGAAATAGTTGGTTTTACTGTCACGCCTTTTTGCTGTGGAATAGTGCATTACGTAAAATGCTTCGCACCCTACGCGGTCTAATATTTATTTTACTCGCCCAAACCTAACTGTCCCCAATAACCAGTAAATATCCGACTGCCATCTTTAAGCACATGAATTTCTAGGCGATCGCTTGCCCAATTTAATTGATTTTTCAATTCTGGATTAAATACTCTAACTCGTTGATTACTAGAAGAAACTAGAGAATTAGGAGAGTGAATAGCTAAGGTTTCTATAAATGGTCCGTCAATTAAAATATCTAACTGAGATAATAATTCTTGAGCAGCTACTGGAGCATTTTTTGATTGTAATTCTTGTAAAGTAAACCCACTAAAAGACATTATATTTAAACCACGAGCTTTTAAGATTTTTGCTAATTCTGTTAGTGCTGATGCTTGTAAAAATGGCTCCCCTCCAGAAAAGGTAACTCCTGTGTTCCGAGGATTATTTAATATTTTATTTGCTAGTTCTTCAACGCTGATTAATTGGTTAATATCAAAAGACCAAGAATCAGGATTAAAACATCCAGCACATCCACGTTTACAACCTTGTACCCATACTACAGCACGACAACCAGGTCCGTTTACTTCAGATTCATCAATATAGCCCATAATATTGAGATATTCTGATGAAATTTCTACTGGTGTTATTGTTGATGATTTGGCTATTAAGTTAATCATATTTCTATTTACTTGTTTTGCAAGCATTCAGCGGTCAGCTATCAGCTATCAGCTTTATTACTTTTAGTGGACAATTTAAGCTCGTTGCTCTTGTGCTTCAATTCTTTGTTTAAAAATGTAGTAGAAGTTAAGCAAGTGCTTGCTTCATTCATTAAAAAGCTGTTTGCACAGCATTCCGCAGGAAATGCTTACCTTGTTTTTTTATCATCAAACAACCAGGATGTTATTTCTGTTTATAACGAACAGGAATGTTAGTATTTTTGTAAATTTCTTCTGCCAAATTTTGTAACTTTTCTAGGCTAATACACTTTAATTTTTGTGGGGATACTATATTTTTTATATTCTAATATCATGTCCGGATAAGAGCGTGATAAAAAAAACTTCCTCCTTTTCCTCCTCTTATTTCTTGCTTCTTTCTTCCCTCCTGACTTCTGACCCCTGACTCCTTACTCCTCCGTCATTTTATTTATAAGTAATCAACCGGACATAATATAACGAATCATAAAATCTGTATAAGTAGGTAGGTCTAATTAAACGTAAAAAAAATTGTAGGAGAGGGTTTAACCGAAAGCTTTGACTTAAGCGCTTACGAGTTCTAAAAACTCGCCCTCTAATATTGCGTTTATTTATGCTCACCTATTTATAATGTCTTTATTAAGAAGATAGATATAAGTAGATGTTTTTTGAAGTATTGCGGTATACAAATATTCTGTTTTTTTACATAAATTAATAAACTGACAACATATAGGGGAAAGAATTAGTAACTTCTGTGTGATAATTGATTTTATTTTTTATAATTGAACAAGATTACGGGAGCAAGATGCTCCCACTATTTGTCTGGTAACAAAAATAATTACAATCCACCACCACTGCCATTATTATTCGTAACATTTTTTTTAATTGGTCTATCGCAAGGAACGAGTTGGTGTTTAACTTATGTTGATGATGAACCTGAGACAGAGAAAAGCTTTTCCCACTGTTCCTGTTCTCTGTTCTTTGTTCCCTGTTCCCTGCCATAATATGAATTTTGAACTTATATCATGTCCGGATAATTAGTGATAAAAAAAATCTATTTTTCCTCCTCTTTATTCTTTCTTCTTCTTTCTTGCTTTTTTATTCTTGCTTCTTTCTTCTCTCCTGACTCCTGACTCCTGACTACTGACTCCTATTTAAACTTACTTTCGCATCGATAAACCAATTCGTTTCAACTTTTCATTTATTTCCAAAACTCTTACTTTTACCACTTGCCCAACTTTCACAACTTGCTTTGGATCTTTAACAAAATAATCTGCCAACTGAGAGATATGTACTAACCCATCTTGATGTACTCCCACATCAACAAAAGCTCCAAAATTAGCGACATTAGTTACTATTCCTTCCAACTCCATTCCTACTTCTAAATCTTTAATTTCTTTGATGCCTTCTCGAAAAGTTGCATACTTAAATTCTGCTCTAGGGTCGCGTCCTGGTTTTTCCAATTCATTGATAATATCCTTGAGTGTTGGTTCGCCAATTTTATCGGTTACATACTTTTTTAAATCCAGAGATTTTACTCTATTTGAGATTTGATTAATCTGATTTATCGATACAGCTAAATCTTGAGCTATATTTTCTACAACTGAATAACTTTCTGGATGTACTGCTGTATTATCTAAAGGATTTTCACCGCTCCGAATTCTTAAAAAACCAGCACAAAGCTCAAAAGTTTTCCCTCCCAATTTTGACACTTTCAAAATTTCTTGACGATTCTTAAAAGCTCCATTTTCATTCCGATATTTAACTAAATTTTTAGCGACTGTCGAACTCATACCAGAAACAAAAATTAGTAATTCTTTTGAGGCAGTATTCAAATCTACTCCCACATAATTTACACAACTTTCTACTGTCTCATCTAACTTTTTCTTCAACAATTTTTGGTCTACATCATGTTGATATTGACCGACTCCAATAGACTTGGGGTCGATTTTTACCAGTTCTGCTAAAGGGTCTTGTAAACGTCTGCCAATGCTAATAGCTCCCCGCACTGTAATATCTAAGTCAGGAAATTCTTCTATTGCTACTTTAGAAGCAGAATAAATTGAAGCACCAGATTCATTTACTATGACTTTTATTGGTTTTTTATCTAAAGTAGAAATTACTTCAGTCATAAATTCATCTGTTTCTCTTCCTGCCGTACCATTACCAATAGCAATAAGTTCAATTTTGTACTTTTGAATTAATTGCTTAATAGTTGTAGTAGCTTGTTGTTTTTCTGCCGCAGATTTATGGGGAAATATTGCTTGATATTTTAAGAATTTCCCCGTTTCATCTAACACAGCAACTTTGCAACCTGTTCTAAATCCTGGGTCAATTCCTAAAGTAGGTTTCATTCCTGCTGGTGGAGATAATAATAACTCTTTTAGATTAGTTTCAAAAGTTTTAATTGACTCAATATCTGCCTCGGCCTTCTTTTGCCCTCGAACTTCATTAATTAAAGAATTTTTCATCAAGCGATTCAAAGCATCTTTGAGCATTTCCTGATAAAAATATCTGACTTCTTTAACTCTAGTTTTAATTTCTGAATCTGCCAAATAAGACAATACAAAATCTCGGTCAAAATCTAGTTCTAAATTTAATACCCCTTCACTCTCTCCTCGTAACAAAGCCAACATATTATGAGGAGCAATATCTTTAACATTTACCCGAAAATTCCGGTACATTTCAAACTTAGTCGTACCTTCAGGATAATCATCTTTAATTTTGGAACTAAAACAACCAGATTTGAGAAAATATTCTCTGATATAAGAGCGTAATTCAGCTTTTTCTGCCACTGATTCTGCCAAAATATCAGATGCTCCTTGAATAGCTTCTTCTATATTTTTTACTCCTTTTTCTTCAGCAATATACTTAACAGCTTCTTGCTCAATAGATGTAGATTTTGCTTGAGGATTATTCAGAGATTTAATAAATTCTGCCAAAGATTCTAAACCTTTTTCCTTAGCAATAGTCGCCCTCGTCCGTCGTTTTGGTTTATAGGGAAGATATAGGTCTTCAAGTTCTGTTTTTTGCAGACATAAATCAATTTTTTCCTGTAATTCATCGGTAAGTTTGCCAGCATCATTAATTGCTTTGAGAATTACCTTTTTTCTTTCTTCAAGTTCCTGAAGATAAGTAAATCTATCCCATATATTTCGGAGTTGAGTTTCATCCAAAGAATTTGTATATTCTTTCCGATAACGAGCCACAAAAGGAATAGTCGCTCCTCCATTTAACAAGTCCAAAGCATTTTTAATACTTTGAGAATTGATATTTAATTCTTGAGCTAAAATTTTATTTATGTCCAGCATAAATCATCTATATAAATATATTTTTTTTGATTTTACCGAATAATTAAGGTAAAAATACTCTCCTAATGAGGAGAAACAATGAATTAATTTTCCTTTTATTCAATGCTATCCGTTTTAGAGAGAGATAATTATCCATTATCCATTATCCATTATCCATTATTTTTACAGCTCCAAAGTATTTTTAATACTTTGAGAATTGATATTTAATTCTTGAGCCAAAGTTTTATTTATGTCCAGCATAAATCATCTATATAAATATATTTTTTTTGATTTTAC
>NZ_RCBY01000098.1 GCF_003838195.1 Okeania hirsuta | reverse complement strand
TGTGTTCCACCATCTTCGTGGAAAAAGGTACTGTAGTATGTTTGTCGTGCGGAATATGGTTTGTATAATTACTGATTATATCATTTTGTGTGATTATTGTCAAGTTTGAAAAACGAATGAAATGATATGTGTTTTGATCGGAAAATATTTGTCAAATTGATTTAAGAAATTAGCGATCGCTCGAAATTTTTGCCGAAAACCTCGGTGTAAAGCTTCCCCCTTCTAGGGCTCGATCTATAATATTTGGATATCTCATAGTTTTATCTGCAAAAATATGTGATCAAATCATACTAGAGAAATCAAAGAAATAGTAATCTTAGTAACTAGACAGTGCGAAGTTCTTGGAATAACTATTAATAGCTAAGGCTTTCAGCGATCTAAAGGTTAAAAACTCTTTATTCACAGTTGTAGGTACTGTCTCAATCAAATAATTACCACAAAGCAATAATTAGACTAGAAAAATGTCATTTGAAGGTAAGTAGACAGCTTAAAGACTGGGCTATTACAGCGGTTTTCATTTCGATATACCACAGTAGAGACGTTCCATGAAACTTCCCTACAGGGTGCGTGATTATGACGATGTGGTTCATCAATATGAAAAGCGCTGTAAACAAGCTCGGTGCGTAGTTCACTTGTTAGATATGATTGTCTATGTAGACAATGTGTTATATCATTTTGATAAATATTTGGTATAAATAGTTAAGTTATTGCTAGTAGTTCAGAAAGTTTAATTTTTAGTCAAAAGTAAAAGTACATTATTGGTAAAGTCTAGAAATCACTCAAATTATGCGCAACATTCTTTTTTCACCCAATGGTATTAGATCCATGATTTTTCTATAAGTAGTTAGACAAAATTATTTGTATATTTACCGTAATGAGAAAACAATAACCCAGGTAATTAGTGATTTCATTGATTCACTAAAACTTAAGTCTCAAAAGTCAGTTGAAAAATCTGAAAATTAAGCTTAAGAGGAAAATAGTTGATCTGCTAGCTGTTTTCCTCTAACCGTTGATAACGGGAGTCCCCAACAGCTATTTTCAGATGAGGTCTATTTTATTCTGCCTGTTTCCTACTTCAAGCAAATATTGAATTAATTTTTTACAGATACTTAACTGAGATTATTTAACTATTGTGAATATCTGAGCTGGCTTTAATACGTCTAATAGGCAAATTTGCCACTAATGCTGTAGCTCTTTGATTATTTTCTAACAAAAATTCTGAATCGTTGTCATCTATTTCAACATAGCGAGATACTACTTCCATAATTTCTTTTCTCATAGCCTCTATTATTTCTGGATTGATATCGGCACGGTCATGAGCGATAACCAGCTTCAAACGACGCTTAACTTCATTACGACTACTAGGAGTATTTCTAGAAAAAAGTTTTTCTATAATTTCATTTAACATTAGCTTATTGTTAATTCAATAGTTGATTTATTCAGTAAATTGTAATTTTTTCCATATTAAACAATTTTAGATGATAATAATTTACGCAACCAAGTAAAGAAATTTTCTTGTGGGGGGTCTAGGTCAATAAAATCTACTTTTTCTCCATCTAAACGACGAGCAATATTAACAAATTCTGAGCCTGCGAGAGAAATATTTTCTGCTAATACTAAAGGTTCGCCTCGGTTAGTAGATACAATTACTTTCTCATCATCTGGAATAATTCCCATCAGTGGGATAGCAAGAATTTCTTCTACGTCTTGTACTGACATCATTTCATCAGCTTGGACCATCTGAGGTCTAATCCGATTAACTATCAGATGGATATTCTTAACATTATTGGCTTCTAAAAGGCCAATTACTCTGTCCGCGTCACGGACGGCAGATATTTCTGGGGTTGTAACAATTATAGCTTCTTGGGCCGGGGCGATCGCGTTCTGGAAACCTTGTTCAATTCCAGCAGGAGAGTCAATCAGAATATAGTCATATTTTGGTATTAACATATTGACTAACTCTTGCATTTGTTGGGGAGTAACTACTTCTTTCATTCGATTTTGAGCAGCAGGTAAAAGTGCCAACCGAGGTTGTCTTTTATCCCTAACTACTGCTTGTTCGAGGCGGCATTCTCCTGCTAAAACCTCTACTGCCGTATAAACAATTCTGTTTTCTAAACCTAGTAGTAAGTCCAAATTTCTTAATCCGAAATCTGCATCAACTACGGCTACTCGGCGACCCTTTTGAGCTAAAGCCATGCCCAAGTTTGCTGTGCAAGTAGTTTTTCCCACTCCACCTTTACCAGAAGTAATAACAATAATTTTGCTCATAAGCTATTAGAAATTAAGAAATAAAGAATTGTATATAGTCAAAACTTAGAGATTATTTTGGTATTTTAGATTAAGTTTAAAGTTTCTAACAGGATAATAATTATTTCATTACCCAATTTTTTAGATATGTAAACTGCAAAAAATCTGCTACTTCAAAGTTAACTTCAGAAATATCAGCTTATTCTTGTTACATTAAAACTGTGATTTTGTCAAGGAAGATTGATTTTGTAAAGACACTAGAGAATGAGGTTGGGGTGAAAAATTGTCGTTATGATTTGCTAGGTGCCAAAGGAGAATAAGTTTTTGAGTGAATTTACTTTTCGTTACATACTTATTTTGTTTGCGCCCTCTTAATATATTGCACGTTAATTTAAAGACATAGTGTTGTCTAGTTCCTAATTCCTAATTCCAATAAATTTTCTACAGGAGCATTTTCTCGGTTCTACCAACTACCAACTACTGACTACTGACTACTTCTTCAACGCCGTATCTTAACAAAGTCTACCATCCTACTAATACGAATCCCTTGATCTGTCACATAAGCAACTTCAGGATAAAATTGATTTGGTAGTTTTTCTGGCCCTCTAGCTACTTGCCCTGCAATTCTGATAATAGTTGGTTCCATCTGTAAAGTCATAATTACACTTTGAGAATTTCCTTTAGCACCAGCGTGGACTATTCCTCGTAAACGACCCCACACTAGAATATCTCCATCAGCAATGACAGAACCACCAGGATTAACATCTCCTACAATTACTACCGTACCGGGGTGCCGAATTTCTACTCCGGAACGAATGGTCATCTGTAAATATAAAGGTTCAAACATAGGTTGAACTTTTTCTGTAGGAGCTTGGTTGAGAGTAATAATGTCAAATTTTTGTTCTACAGAATAGCCAACTGTGACTGCTGCTACAGCAGTTTGGCGACGTGAAGTTTGAACTGTTGTTAATTCTAGTTCTACTTCTAAAAGAGCTTCAGCTATTTCTTGCAGTTGACGAGTATCTAATAAGCGGTCAAAAGCAATGAGCTGTACCTCTGTTTTTGGCTGCCAAAATCTTTCTCCTGCTTTGAGGCGTTGCTTAAACTGTTGCCAAATTTCTGTCCAGGTCATAGCAGTTGGACTTTCTATCTCACCATTATTAAATTCTGGTGGCAAGAGTAATAACAGTTTTCCTTCCTCTGTTTTGAATCTGACTTGTAAGTTGGTACTTACTTCTGGTGTAGAGGTGGAAGTAGTTGAGATAGAATCATCAGAAGACATAGAGTATGGAACTTTATTTTTAATTTTTTCTTTTGGCCAGACTATCTTATCATATCAGTTATTAATTAAGATTTGTGTGTTAGTACACCATTTATACGAGAAGGAAGAAGGAAAAAGGGCGATTAGTTTTTTAGGAGAGAAAGAAGGAGCGAAAAATCTGGTGTTGTCTGATGAGATGTCCGCACCCTTTCCCTCAAAATAAATAAGGGACAACAGAGAGATTTGCTTTTGAAGCGAGAAGATAGTTTTCTAATCTTGTCAATTTCCCTTTTATCCTATTGAAGAATGAATTGGTTAAAAAACTATAGTGCTATATAAATAAATGAGGTAATTATGAGCATCAAAACATTAACATCTCGCCCCTATAAAGGTGAGATAGATTTAGAGGCGATCGCTCAATTGCTAAATAGTAGTGAATTAGTTCATCAATTCCATGAATGGCCGTCTCCGGCAGAAATGCTCATGCAATTGGAAACTCCGTCTGTAGACAAGCAGCGCGATATTTGTTTATGGGAAGATAGCAACAGTCAAGTTATGGCTATTGCGGGATTGATAATTCCAGAAATAGGAGCAGATATTGCAGGTATTTTGTGGTTTCGAGTTGACCCCAATGCTCAAGGCAATAATTTAGAAGTTCAAATTCTGGAGTGGGGAGAGAAACGGATGCGGGAAGTGGGTAGGGAAAGGAATGTCAAGGTTAAAGTGCTGTCTGGAGGACATAGTGATAATGTTGAACGTATAGCTTTATTAGAAAGTTGTGGTTTTGCAATTGAGCGATATTTTCTGACAATGGAGCGATCGCTTACTGACCCTATTCCAGAAGCTGAGTTTCCAGAAGGTTTCACCCTAAAACATATAGAAAATGAAGCAGATGCAGCAGCTTGGACGAAAATGTTTAATCAAACTTTTATCGATCATTGGAATCATCAAGATATTACTGTTGAGTCTGTGAAGAATAAACTCAATGACCCTAAATATCGGTCAGAATTAAGTTTAGTTGCAGTTGCGCCTGATGGTATTTTTGCTGCTTTTTGTGATTGTCAGATTCACCCAGAAAATAATGAGTTGAATAAACGCAAAGATGGTTTAGTTAGTCTCCTTGGCACCCGAAGTGGTTTCAGGAAACGGGGGTTAGGGCGTGGTATTTTGTTGTCAGCACTGAAATTGTTGAAAACAGAGGGTATGGAAACAGCGATGTTGTATGTTGATGCGGATAATCTTTCGGGTGCGACGAGACTTTATGAGTCGGTTGGTTTCCGGAGGGTTAATACTCAAATAGCTTATATTAAGGCAGTTTAGGTAATTTCAGTTATCAGTTATCAGTTATCAGTACCCCTACAATCAGGAGGTTTGAAATATAGAATATTCTATTTTCTCTTGGTCTGATGGATATGGCGAGGAGACCTCGCGTTAAAGTTGAATTAAACGAGTCTATAGTCTATATTTCAGCCGTTATTCACCATTATGATACAGGACTACCAAAAATTTTTCTCTACCCCCTTGACAATATTGTAATATATTGTGTAGTATTAATTTATGCCAGTTATGGGAATGTCTCTAAATCTGGAAAATCAAACCTTGTGTTGTAGTATAAGGTGGTGATGATTTTGGGAAGATTGGCGATCGCATAATCCCATATTACAAATTTTCCGTAGATAAAGGAAGAGTAAATGTTAGAGAAAAAGAGAAATTTAAGATATTAAAACACACCTCTATGCAATGCGAACTGTGTGAAAGGGAGATGGAAAAATTAACTGTCCATCACCTAATTCCCAAACAAAACACCAAACGCCAAAAAATTAACCCAGGTCCCACTATTAATATTTGTTCGGCCTGTCATCGGCAAATTCATGCCTTCTTTGATAACAAGCGTTTAGCAAAAGAGTTAAACACTGTTGAAAAACTGAAAAATGAACCACAAATGGAAAAATTTTTGTTGTGGGTAAGCAAGCAAAACTCAAGTAAAAGGATACAAGTACACCGCCAAAATTCAAGAATTTAGAATGCGCGAATTTAGAATTACCTCTCCTTGAAAGGAAGACTATTGAGCAAGAAAAAACTTAAATTGCCTGTGCATATTCACCCTTGGGTTCACACAAACGATAAAGTGCGGACATGATATCAGGAGTATTGGTGACACGCGGAGATGAAGCAAGAGTGGCTTATTAGGTTCATACCCTAAAAATCAGTGAGTGCAACTCTCACCTCCGCCACCAAATGCAGGTGTGATTTGACATCCTCTCCATAGCTCAATGGATAGAGCAACACTCTTCTAAAGGAAGGTTCCAGGTTCAAGTCCTGGTGGAGGCGTTGAACACATTAATGTTCAAAATGTACCACTAAAAAAGGAGGTTGTTTTCATTGACTTTATTTAAAACTAACCCATGCAATAGTTCCTAGCGTGACCCAACATTTAGAGCTTACATACTTAGTACGAGAGGAATAGTAACACTATTAAACACAGTGGGCGCGTGAGAACGGGGAGTGCGAAGAACCCGATAGGTTGGCTTCAAAGTAGCAATCCTTTAAAGAGTGTGTGGTAACTCATCGGCGGAGTTCCCCTAGTAACTGAGAAAGCGCATAAAACGCTCTCATAACTTGCACGCTGGGCAATTTGCAATTGGTCATCCCCCCCTACCCCCCTTTCAAAGGGGGGAGCCAGAAAGAAAAATTGCTGATTCAAACCCCAAATAATTAATTATGCCTATTTATTTTTACGGTGTTCGTACAAAAATTTATGGTTGCTTTTCTAATTTTTCCCGACATGGTTTTGAACTTGATGGGTTTTGGTGGCCGACGAATGAACATTATTTTCAAGGCCAGAAGTTTGCTACTACAGACCGTCTATGGTTTGATAAAATTCGGGAAGTCAAAACCCCAAAAGAGGCAGCAAAGATGGGGCGCAGTAGAAAATACCCTCTACGACCAGATTGGGAAAAGGTCAAGGATGAAATTATGGAAGGGGGTGTATTAAAAAAATTTGAAACTCATGCTGACATTCGGGAAATTCTGATGTCTACAGGCGATGAGTTGATTGTGGAGAATTCACCTAGTGATGATTATTGGGGTTGTGGTAAAGATGGGACGGGCAAAAATAAGTTAGGACTGATTTTAATGGCGGTTCGGGAAAAATTGCGCGATCGCGACTCAAATTAAAAAATTATCAACTTAATCAAAGGGGGACTTGGTGTAATGGGAGCATACGATTCTTGCACAGTCGTGGCAGGGGTTCAAATCCCCTAGTTTCCATTTGGTGTCTGAGGTTGAAGTGGTCGAAACGTCGGTTTGTGACACCGGAGAAAGCGGGTACTCTTCGAGAACGCTTCGCGAACGAGTCCCGTCAGACACCCTAATGAATATAATTTCTAATCTAATTGTAATCTTCGCAGTTCATTACAAGCATGATGTAGAGAAGCAGGAGCATTTTCATCAAGTCCTTGAGGACAGATATCTGATGCTAATTTTTCTGCTGAAGCTTTAGCTAATGTAATTCTGTCTGTGATATTTAGAGTTTTATCTTTGTAATCATCTTCTTCATTAACATCTTTACCATTAATATAAGAAAACCAAGTCTCTATATTTCTGGCAGGCACAAAAATAGCTATTTTTTCATTAGGTAAATGCATATCTTTTTTCTGGATAGGTGAGTTTTGCCATCTAGTTAAATCTTGCTGATGAAAAATTTCTGAGACTTGATAATATTTTCCGGTAGTTTCAAATTCTCCTAATATAAATTTTTGGAGTTTATGCAAAACTTCAAAAACTGTTATTTTGCCAGAACCATTTGCTCCTAGTAGTAAATTTATATTTGAGAATTCAATTTCAAAGTTAAACAGACATTTAAAGTTGTTGACATAAAGTTTTTTTAGCATTGACAGAATTAATAACTTGGAAAAAAGTTTCTATTCCCTGTTTCCTAAATAGACATTTCTATAAAAGTTTCTAAAACTGTTATAGCACGGTTCAAATTTTTGAAGAGGTCTAATTACAAATTGACAATTGACAATTAATCTATTCGGTTTAAAGCCTCTCCTTTTAAGGAGAAAAAAAGAAATAAAATTTCCTTATATTCAATTCCGTTATGGTTTTAACCAAAGGAAATTATTAATTATTAATTATCCATTATTAATTATTAATTAATGAATACTCCCTAAATTAAAAAGACTCTTTAAATGGTCTTAAATCAAGTTCGTGAGTCCATGCGCTGGAATGTTGTTGATGAATTGCCCAATACGTTTCCGCAATAGCTTCAAGTTGTAATAAACCTTCCTCACCTTTTTGAGAAACAAAATTTGGGAACTTTGTGCGAGACTTTTCCCCATCAATGACACCATCAATAATGACATGAGCAACATGAATACCTTGGGAACCAAATTCTCGCGCCATCCCTTGAGCTAATGTTCTTAAACCTGCTTTTGCGACTCCGAATGCTGTAAAAGGTGGTTTTCCTCTTAATGAAGCAGTCGCTCCTGTAAAAATAAGAGTACCTTGTTGTCGCTTTTTCATAGTAGCGATCGCTTGTTTTCCAAATAAAAATCCACCAAAACAATTTTGTTGCCAAAGGTTGATAAAGGTTTCGCTGTCTGTTTCTAATAAGGGTGCCGGAATATTGTTACCAGCGTTGTAGACAGCAAGATCGAGAGGATAACCTGCTTTTTCCACAACTGCAAACAGTTGTTCGACATCCTGTTCGACTGTTGCATCAGTAACAACAGCAGTTGCGGTACTCCCTTGTTGTGTGATTTTTTCCACAATTAACTGTAGTTTATCTCCGCTACGACCAGCAACAAAAACGTGCAAACCTTTTTGAGCAAAATATTTAGCAAGTGTCGCACCTAAACCTGCTTCTGAACCAACACCTATGACAACTGCTGCAAATTTTTCGCTCATCTTAGTTCTTCCTAAAACTATTAGATATCTCCAATAAAATTATTATCCCACAGAAATCATCCATTCTTTTTCCCTACTCCCTCTTTTATGATAAATTTAGATTTTAGATTTTATGACAATTTTTTGGACGAATATCTCCATTTTACTAACTAAAATATGCCTGTATCTATTGATATAGCTAGCTTTCAAAATCCTGAAAAAAAATTCTCCCACCCCCTTGACACTTTATGTATTATTTATGTAGCATATAAATGTGGCAGTCAAAGGAAAAGTAAATAACCTCCAGATAAAAAAGCCATATCTGCACCTAGAAAATTAAATAATTAATCGGAATTTCAACTAACATCCATCAGGTATTACACAAAACCTGAATTGCATAAGCTATTACTTTACACTCATAGAATTTTAGGTTGGTTTAAATCTGGTAAATTTCAATATTATCGGCGTTTTATCAACCCAAAAGAAGCAGAAAATTAACCAGAAAAATATTCTGCTTTCTCAAATAAAATAACAAAAAAAATCAATAACGTTCAACAACTCTATTATCTAGAAAGACGATTCATATTGTAACAGATAATATCAAAAAAATTAGGAGGTGGTGATATGGTTCATATTAGATTTGAAGGACGTTCTTATGATGTTACAGAAAATCAATTAGGCATCAGAGAAAATATGACTGAAAATACTATTAAAGAACGCCTAGCTCAATATTTTGATGTGGGTAAAGAACGCTTTAATTCCTACGTTTTAGACCATCGTCCCAGTGGAGATTTAATTGTTCGCCCCGAAGCAGTTTACGGTTAAATAAAACCTCCTTATTAATAGGAATATCTTATTATCAAAATAATTGGGTCTAAAACCCCGCCTTGATCGGCCGTTTTTGGAGCGTTTCTCTAATCCCCGTTACAAAAACAACTTCTGACTTCTGACTTCGTTATGTTCCGCACCCTAACTGGTAAAGCGTACATACATTTTGGTCTACTAAACCAAAGGTTATAGGTTCGACTCCTATCATTCCCACTATTTTTAGGGAATGTAGCTCAATGGATAGAGCGTTAGTGTCAAACGCTTTATTGACTTGTGCGGAACATATTAATAGTAGTTAAAATTTCACTTCGTGCCCTAACTGAGAAAGCTTACATACTAGCTCATTGGTAGAGCATTTGTCTCAAGAACAAAGTGTAGTAGGTTCAATTCCTGTGTATGAACAAACAGCTTTTTTGACTTGCACGAGGTGATTTTTAACTATTTTAATAAAAATAAAAAATACAAAATTAAACTTTTACTGATAACTGATAACTGAAATTACTTCGCACCCCAACTGATAAAGTATACATACATTTCCTAACTATAGGGTCCTAAGGTAGCGATGTTCGGGCGACCGAAATAGCGAAGCTTTTTAAGTCTCTATGAGATAAAATTAGCGAGTCCACTGTCAAATTAAAAACTGATAAGAACGACTGTAAACGTATTCATGACTTTTTCGACTTGTGCGAAGTAATTTTCAACTATTTGATTTAACTATTTGAAAAAATAAATAAGTAAAAAAAAATCTTAATTTTCACCATTATAAATTTTTATGAAAACGTTAGTAACTCGCTCCTATCAAGGTGAAACGGATCTAGAAGCGATCGCTGAATTTTTACAAGTTTGTGAAGCAGTCGATCGCTTAGATGAATGGGTATCTGTTTCGGATCTGCGACAAGAATTTAATGCTCCAGATATAGATAAAGAGCGTGACATTCGTCTTTGGGAAGATGGAGAAGGTAAACTCATTGGTTTTGGGAAGCTATTAATACAAGAGTCAGTTGATGCTCTTCTCTCCTTCAGAGTTCATCCCACTGTTAGAAGTGAAGGTATAGAGCAAGAAATCATTAGGTGGGGTGAAACACGAATGAAAGAAGTCGCTAGAGATAAGGGTGTATATGCCAATTTTAGATCGCCTGTTCGCGATACTCAAACCGAACGCATTGCATTATTAGAAAATTGTGGTTTCACTCCCAAGCGTTACTTTTTTGGGATGGAGCGATCACTCACCGAACCTCTTCCCAAACCGGAGTTACCTGTAGGTTTTACGTTGCAGTCTCACTCCTCTGCGCAGTTTTCTGGTAAGCAGGAGCAGCGAAGATTTTTAGAAGCATGGGTAGAAGCGTATAATCAAACATTTATTGACCATTGGAACTTCCATGAGGTGAAAGTTGAGCAGGTGGAATATATAGTAAGCGACCCTAACTATCGACCAGACTTGACCTGGGTTGCAATAGCTCCTGATGGTACATTTGCAGCTTTTTGTTACTGTTGTTTTTATCCAGAAGAGAATAAGCACAAGGGAAGAAAAGAAGGTTGGATAAATACTTTGGGTACTCGTCGTGGTTTTCGTCAGCGTGGTTTAGGAAAAGCGATGTTACTTTCTGGAATGGAGGGTTTACGAGCTGTTGGTATAGATAAGACGTTACTTGGTGTTGATGCTGAGAACCCGTCGGGAGCAACTCGACTTTATGAGTCTGTGGGTTTTCGTAAAGTTCATACTAATATTGTTTATGGCAAAAATTTGTAAATACTAATATTCCCAGTCTTTAACATCTTGATTTTTTTTCTTATTCCCTGGAAAATTATGTATTGCTGATGTATAAAATATTATATACGGTAAATACATAGGCAGATCACTCCAAAATTTGAACCTGGAAAACTAAATATTTAATCTGTTATTTTCTAGAGATTTTAAAATGAGTAAAATTCCATCAGTTAATATGCCATTTGTATCTTGAATAATGAAGTTAGAATAGTTTAATTAAAGAGTTTAATAAAATCACTTCGCGCCCCAACTGAAAAAGCTTACATACTCAATTTGGTAGAGCATTCGACTATTAATCGATTGTAGCAGGTTCAATTCCTGTGTATAAACAAACAGCTTTTTTTACTTGCGCGAGGTGATATTAATTTAGATTTTAAAAACAGGTAAATAACAGATATAAAAATAGATTTATTAACATGAAAAAAAATCATCTCGCGCCCAAACTAAGAAAGCTTACATACTAGCCAAATGGTAAAGGCACTTGACTCATAATCAAGCTAGCGAAAGCTAATACAGGTTCAATTCCTGTGTATAAACAAACAGCTTTCTTGAATTGCGCGAGATGATTTTATAATTCTATTAACGAAGGCAGAAGGCAGAGGGCAGAAGTAAGAATTGGATGGGGTTTTATATAATAATCAATAATAAATGAGTAAACCAAATGTTTGTTTGAGCAGTTTTATCGATAAATTTTTAGTAGATAAAAATTTTATTATATGGAGAAAGCATCATGTCTATAAAAACTGATGAAATATTGGAAAAACTCAAATATATTACAATGTTATAAGCTACAGAATTGGTGAAACAAATAGAAGATTTTTTTCAAGTAAGTGCAGATCGAATTATTGTAGTAAAACCTAATGAAAAATTCGATCTGCACTTACTTGAAACAAATAGAAGATTTTTTTCAAGTAAGTGCAGATCGAATTATTGTAGTAAAACCTAATGAAAAATTCGACAATAATGATCAAGATGACCATGAATCAAAAACTATTTTTGATATTGTATTAGAGGAATTTCCTGCTAATAAAAAAATATATTTTATTAAGGATATACGCAGTTTAAATCTCTTTGGAAGTTTACAGGAAACTAAAAAAGTTGTTGATAATTTACCCCAAATTATTAAATCTAATGTCAATATTCAGGAGGCCGAACAGATTAAGCAAAAATTAGAGGAATTAGGAGCAACAGTTTCTTTGAAATAATTTTTGTATATGCAATAAAACTTTTGATTTCACCAGTAATGAGTTAGAAAATCTTGTCAGAGAATTCAATAATTGTACTCTACCAAAAAATAATTGGACTCATGCTGCACATTTGATTGTTGCGCTTTGGTATTTGACTAACTATTCCGAGTTAGAAGCAATAAATAATATTCGCGATCGCATCAAAAAATATAATGTTGCAGTAGGTACTAAAAATACTAAAGATAGTGGTTATAACGAAACAATTACGCTGTTTTGGGTAAAAATGATTCAGAAATATTTGACTACAAATTCAGCGAATAACTCTTTTGCAGAAAATGCCAATAATTTAGTCAACTTTTACGAAAATTCAGCTTTACCTTTTGAATATTACAGTAGAGAATTTCTGATGTCTGAGTCAGCTCAAAAAAATTGGGTAGAACCAGATTTAAAACCTTTGTAAAAAAGTTTGGTGGTGGTGCATTTTCAAGAATTTAGAATTTAGAATTACCTCTCTTTGAAAAGAAGAGGATAGACTCAAAGGAAAATTTTTATTTATTATCCCCTTAAAAGGAGAGGCTTTAAACCCAATTTTTTGGTAATTATTTTTGTTAGGATAACAGTGGGAGCATCTTGCTCCCGTATTCGCGGGCAGGATGCCCGCACTAGATATTGTTTGTTCCTATCTAGCATTACGCCATCGGGACTACCAAAACTTTTAAAGCTGAAAGCTATAACAATTAGCAATTATCGTCACGCCCTAAACTAGAGAGGTTACTGAATAATGAATAATGAATAATTAAGAGTTGATAGTTAATAATTATTCATTCAAAAATTCACGCCTTGAAGCCTCCTCTTTTAAGGGGATACAAAAAAAATATTTTAGTCAATCTTCTTCTTTTAAGAATAGGTAATTATTAATTATTAATTGCTGAAATACACAATTTATTAGGGAACTTGGAAGTACAATTATCTCTGAAATTGCACGGTTTATTTCATTATAAATATTAATATTAATACTCCGAAAAATACCAAAAATAATTGCATTTTTAAAGTAGATTTTTTATGCTAAAATTAGTTAATAACGAATAATCATAGGTTATCAAATGTTTGACAATACTTTATATTTAACATTAAAAACATGACAGATTTTTTTATCTTTTTGAGGCACTATATGGCAAGATAACCACACTACAAAAATTCAGTAGTTAATATTTGTACTTCATATATTTAGAATTTGCTGTAACTGATAACTGTTAACTGATAACTGAAATAAGGAGGTAGAAAAAATGTCTAAAATTCAAATGAATAACGATGAGCGCGACTTACGTTTAGAAATGCTCAATAGTCTGCTCACTACACCACATCGTCAATTAGAAAAAGTAGCAGAAATTCATCAATTAATTGTTGAGTTAGACCCAATTTTTTACGGTCATTTAGCAGTATGGTATCAAAATAACGGTGATGTGCGCGACCATCAAGAAGTATTCCTGGGAAACTTGTTAACAAGCAACCTCACAGAACACCGAGATGCGGGTTTCATCATGCTACAAAATTTCCCACCATACCAGGTGTCACGCATTGTAGACTTTATGAAACAGCAACGAAATAAAATGCCACGTTCCGCACGCACTGCTGTGACTCGTTATCTACGGAAGCGCGAACAAAAACCAGATTTTTTTGACCGGGCAGCTCTCCGTAACCGCAAGGCAATGAAGCACCTATATGCAACTTTGCACATTAAACCTAACTCTCGCGCTGATGCTATCTTGTTTAAGGAAAGACCTCCAGAGGATAGTTTAGCTTTCATGCTGAAGCAGTTGGCAAAAGTAGAAACTCCAGCAGAGCAAGCAGCATTAATAGTGGAACATAAAATTCCCTATACTGTGGCAGTGGGAGCTGTGAAACAATTGACACCTACTGTGTTAGTGGCACTGATCAACTCTATGTCTCCCCAGGAAATTATCAATAACCTGAAGTCTCTGACTGCTCGTGGTGCGATGGAACACCCAGAGGTAAAAGCATTAGTTGATGAGAAACTGACTGAGGCGCAAAAGAGCGATCGCGTGTCTGCTTATAAAGCTAAGGTTGCTGCTGATGCTGCTCAGGTAGATGCGGAAACTGTTGCGAAACTGGAGCAGGTGACTAACGAACAAGTGAAAAAGCGCGGTAAAATTTCTTTGCCAACTGCTTTACTTGTGGATAAGTCTGGTTCTATGCAACAGGCGATCGAAGTAGGTAAGCGTTTAGCTGCTTTGGTTTCTGGTATTACTGAAGCGGAACTATTTGTCTACGCTTTTGATACTATTCCTTATCCTGTGACTGCTCAAGGTACAGAATTGAGTGACTGGGAACGTGGTTTCCAACATATCCGCGCAGGTGGAGGTACAAGTTGTGGTTGTGCTGTAGAAGCAATGCGACGCAAAAAGCAAGTTGTCGAACAGTTTATTCTGGTGACAGATGAAGGGGAAAATACTGCACCCTATTTTGCTGATGCTTATACTGCTTATTGTCGTGAGTTGGCGGTTATGCCAAATGTGGTTATCGTGCGTGTGGGTCACTATGCTTCTAATTATGTGGAAAGTCAACTGAAGCAGAAGCAAGCACCAGTGGAAACTTTTACTTTCAAAGGTGACTACTATTCTTTGCCTAACTTGGTGCCAATGTTGTCTCATAAATCACGACTGGAGTTGTTGATGGAAATAATGGAGACTTCACTGCCAGTGCGTGATGATCAGGAAAGTCAAAAGTTAAAAGTCAAAAGTCAAAACTAAGGAAAAATACAACTTATATCATGTCCGGATAAGAGCGTGATCAAAAAAACTTTCTCCTTTTCCTCCTTTTATTTCTTGCTTCTTGCTTTTTCTTCCCTCCTGAGGACTGAGGACTGACTCCTCCGTCATTGTGCTGCTACTGCAACTGAGTTGGTAGTCCAGTTGTGCGTTGGTGCTATTAAAAGCACTAAACTGCAACGTTATAGTTATGGAGAATAATTGTTACCAGAAGATACAAGTCAAAAAAGCCTAATCTTCTTTATCAAAGATTAACAGAAGCATTAGAAAATGGTAGTAAAGTCCGCATTGAAGCTGAGGAAACTTATTATGGTCTCCCTGCTACTGTAACTAAAGATTTTGTAGAAATTATAGACCTCTCCGGAAAAGAGGGAGTAGGTCGTAGGGACCTTGCATGCAACCTCCCTACAGAGTAGGGGGAAATAATTGATAATTTCTACAGGATAATTAATTTTATTTTTGATTATTGGAGATGTCTTTTAATCAATGGTATTAAGAGGATATTTGAAAAGTACAGCGTGCATTTCCTAAGACACTACTCTAGACTCAAGAATTAAAAATTAATTATATCATTGTCTGTAGAAACTTTTGCAGATAGTTTGTGGTCAAATATTCTTGTAATATTGAGAGCCAAATCCCTAATAGTCGTTATGAGGAAATTACAATATAGAAGTACTAAACTCGGATAAAGTCTATATTGATACTGCTAGTCATAATTTGCTTTTTCAGCATCAAGTCCCGGCAGTAACAGTACGTTTTGATTTGGGAAAAGGACAGATTTTTTATGTCATTAGTCACTTTTGAGCTAAACATTACCAAAGACCCACATCTGGTCATTGACAACTATGTACGGATTTCCTGACAACTGGGATGCGGTTAAGCGACAAGGGAGTTCAAAACTTGCCTAGTCAAGTTAAAATTCAACCAGATACAATTAACTTTAGTAAGTTGCAAAATGCGGCGACTGCTAACGAGTTAATGGCGAAGTTGTACATGGGTGCTGTTAAAAGCGCTAAACTGCAACATCAGACTTAGGGAGAATAATTGTGGCCAAAAAAGAAAAGTCAAAAAAATCTAATCTTCTTTATCAAAGATTAACAGAAGCATTAGAAAATGGTAGTAAAGTCCGCATTGAAGCTGAGGAAACTTATTATGGTCTCCCCGTTACTGTAACTAAAGATTTTGTAGAAATTATGGTCTTAGTTCCACCGGATGAATTTGATGAGGAAGATGATGCTTTTAAGCAGGTGACATGGTTGGTTCGACTTTCGTCTATTTTTGCGATCGCCTATCCCACGGAATACTGGTCAACGGCAAGATTGGAAAAATTACTGGAAGTAGGTTCAAATCAAGTCTAAGTTTTTTTTAGTTATTTTTTAGTTAAAACAATTTAAAAAAGTAGTCAGTAGGACTGAGAATGCGGTAAATGAGGATTTTCGCCCCACCAACCGCATTACCACCCCTAGTGAGGTCATAGTTAACGAATTTGATATCAGGACTCCTGATACTGTAATAGCGACTGCTATAGTGGGAATTAGACAAAATAGAAGTATAAAATAGGCTCAAATCTAGACAGGGACTTGCTTTTAGTCAAAAAGGTATAATTCCTTAATTACCAAGGGTTCTAGGCATTTTGAGCGCATTGAAGTAATTCCCTGATCTAGACTGACACGAGCGCCATTTTTCAACCATAAAATGTTTAAGTCCTAATAGTTGTTTGAATTTAAAGACGATTTCTAAAATATAAATGATATAAATCATAACGTGGTGTTGCTTGGTTTTCTTGGAAATTGACTAATCCTATACTGTGTAATTTTAACCCTTGCATTGTTTCTAATTGTACTGGTTGATTAGAATTCATTACTGTTTTAGCTGCTTGTGCTAACTCTGGAGATTGTTGTAAATGCCACCAATGTCGCTGTAAATGATCTGCATAACATCCTACATCTGTTGCTGCTGTTTTTAATAGATCATCAATGCTAATATTGTGTTGATAAATTTCATATAGAGCTAATTTGATTAAGTAAGGATTTCCACCAACAATTGCCATTAATTTTTCTATTTCAGAGATATTTAATTGCAATTGATAATAGCTAGCTAAATTTTTGATTTGGGCTGCATTCAACTCTGGTAAATCAATTGGTAAGCCAACATTAAAAGGTGATTGATTAATATCTATAGGCACATAACTTTCTGTTGAATGTACAACTACTAACCGCATATTTTTCCAAAGATCGCGATTTTTTGCATCTTCATGCCAAGCTCGTAACAAACTAAAAAAATCCACAGTAATTTCTGGATATTGAAAAATATTATCTACTTCATCTAATACTAATACTATAGGAGTATCAATACTTTTCAAAATATGTCTTTCAAAATAAGATTTACAAGATATTTTACTACCAAAAATTTCGTTCCAATAATTATCTAAATTAGCAGCTAAATTTAATTCTGAAGCTACCTCGGCACTAAACCATCGCAAGAATCCATCTAAATTGTCAAAAATTTGACGCTCAACTAATTGAAAGTTTAATACTGCTGTTTGATATCCTAATTTTTCAACATCATGTAAAACTCTTGCCATTAAAGATGTTTTTCCCATCTGTCTCGGTGCCTTAATTCTGATCAAAGCACCAGGTTTAGTAATTTCTTGATAACAATTTTCTTCAAGAGGAGAGCGCTTAATATAAAAATTATGATGGTAATCATCTTGATTTTTGGGTAACTTTGGTAGTGAGGATGGCAAAGGTTTTTTATTATACTCATTTATATTCAGAGAATTATTTAATATTAATCTTGATTTTGTTTCAGGAATTGAGGGAGATAATTCATTTCCGATTAAGAGCATAATTTCAGCAACTAAGTCTTGAATATTTTCTTCACTTTTTAATTCCCATTGTGGCATTTTATTCAAGTAAGCATAGAGATTATAATCCCAAGTTAGATCGACAGAAGTATCAATTAAAACAGGTAGAATCCAAGGTTTATTATTTGGATGAATGTTTTGAAATTCTCTTGCTCGTCTCACCGTTTCTGTTACCATTTCACAGGTTATTGATTGAGGATTCAATAACAAAATCAAGTAATCAGATTGGTTGAGTTTTCTTTCTAAATCTGGCAAATATTCTGCTTTTTTGTCGTTATTTTTTGCTATAAAATATTCATATTTATTTGCTTCTATTTGTTCAACAAAAAGAGTAGTAAGTAAATTTATTTTATAGCTTTTGTTTGAAAATATAAGTATTTTTTGCATGGTAAAACTAGGTGATTTAGCAACTGTTTGAAGCAGGTGATAGGTTGTATGTTTTAGGTTCAATAGCGTAGCAACTATAAAATTAAACAATATTATATCTAGTATAGTTGAGTAATTCCAAATATAGCAGTCGAAGCAAAGGCTAGGACAGATCAAAAGCTTAAAACTTAGACAGCGACATATTTTTCCTTCTTTCTTCTGCTATATCTCAAGGTGAGTTGAATAAAAAGATTAATCTCTTCACTAATAATCTTACCTATACTATTTTTAACATTATTTGCCCTCAAAAGTATTAATTATGACAAAAAAAATCAGGTCTCAAGCCTCCCATTGTAGGAGGTACTGATAACTGATAATTGAATTGACATGAGCTAAATATTCTGTTGATATACAAGGCATGATTCCTGACTATAATAATCTCTAAGTTTAAAAGTTAACGGTATTATTTAATTGGCTATAAATAAAAATCCACAGTATAAAATCAATTACTGAATTACTGAAATAAATATTACACATCAAATAGAATTCCCCCATTAGACATCTCCATAAAAGAGGCAGTAGGCAGCTTTGCTGTAGGCAGTAGGGAGAAATAATTGATAATTTCTGGATAAAAATTGATTTTATTTTGGATTTTTGGAGATGTCTATTAGTTATATTTATTCCTAAATTTACTTCTTGCCTACAGCTACCTACTTAATTATAGGTGTTTTTCCCTGAATGATGACAGAAATTTATCTATTCTACATGATTGTGACAGTGGAAACCATGACGAATTTTTGGTATAATGTAGTAATGCTCTTTCAATTGTATAAAAAATATTCTGGGAAAAAGCAACAGAGTGTAAGAGTTTAAAACTGTTTATCAATTTTGGAATTTTTTACAAATTATGTACGGATTACTATAAAAATTAAATGAAAAAAATAATTGATCTGCAAAACAAGAAAAAAATAAAAAAATCAATATATTTTAAAATAATCAACTAAGTTATTACCCGTACAAAATATGAGTTATTGCTACAATCCTACTTGTCAAAAACCTCAAAACCCAGACAAAAATATATTTTGCCAAAGTTGCGGTGCAAAACTAATCCTTAGAGAACATTACCGCCTCCTAAAACCAATCGGAATAGGTACATTTAGCCGGACATTCTTGGCAGTTGATCAAGACATCCCTTCAAAACCAATATGTGTAATTAAACAATTTTTACCTGTAGGCATTCCTGGCAAAAATGCAGCACAAAATATTAGTGAAATAGAAAAAGCATCAGCCTCATTTAGCCGAGAAGCATTACAACTAGACAAACTAGGAAAACATCCACAAATTCCTAGTTTATTAGCCTATTTTGTTGTCTCATCTTATAGATATTTAGTACAAGAATATATAGAAGGTAAAAATTTAGCTCAAGAATTAAAAGAACAAGGAACATTTAACGAACAAAAAATTAGAAAATTTCTGAGAGAAATACTGCCAGTTTTGCAGTTTATCCACAAAAATCAAGTAATTCATCGGGATATTAAACCAGAAAATATTATCCGTCGTGGTACTAATGAGAATGAATATGACTGGGGAAGAAATTTATATTTAGTAGGTTTCGGCGCTGCCAAAGCTATTTCTACTAATCCCGCAGTCAAAAGTGGTACGGTTATCGGTTCTCCAGAATATACTGCACCAGAACAGTTAATTGGTCAAGCTGTATTTGCTAGCGATATCTATAGTTTAGGTGTTGTCTGCATTCAGTTAATGACTCTACTCGACCCCTTCGACCTGCGTCATGGTGAAGAATGGTTATGGCAGGAACATTTACCCAGACCTGTAAGCACATCTTTGAATAATATTATTGATCGGATGTTAGAACCAGCGCTTCAACAACGCTATCATTCAGTAGAAGAAGTACTGAATGATTTAATGCAGACTACAAAGAGTTCTTGGGAAGGGTATGAAAGTTTAGAAAGTTACGGCGATCAAGTCAGAACAGTAGCATTTAGTATTGACGGTCAGACTGTGGTGAGTGGGGGTGAAGATAATAGCATTAAAGTCTGGACTCTGAAGACTGGTAGCGAACCCCGTACTTTGGGGGGATGGATGTTTAGTCATTCGGGATGGGTGCAGGAGGTCGCTTTTAGTTCAGATGGTCAGACTTTGGTCAGTGGTAGTAATGACGGCACTGTAAAAGTTTGGAATTTGGGTACTGGTAAGTTAGTGCGAACTCTAGGTGGTTGGTTGGGTCAAGACTGGGGTGCTGTGCAGGCGATCGCTATTAGTCAAGACGGTCAGATATTGGCAAGCGGTCATGGTGACAAGACGGTGAAGGTTTGGTATCTCAACAGTGGGAAAATGCGAGGATATTTGAAAGGTCATACTGCATGGGTGGAGTCAGTTGCTATTAGTCCTGATGGCAAAGTATTAGCGAGTGGGAGTGGAGATAAGACGATTAAGTTGTGGGATGTAGGGACAGGGAGGTTATTGTTGACTTTGACTGGTCATAGTGATGTGGTGCGGAGTGTGGCGATCGCTCCTGACGGTCAGATATTAGCGAGTGGGAGTAGTGACAATACTATTAGGTTGTGGCAGTTAGCGACCGGAGATTTATTAGGAATATTGCAGCATCCTGATGGAGTGAATGCGGTTGCTATTAGTCCCGATGGTTTGATTTTAGCAAGTGGATGTCGAGATGGGAATATGTATTTATGGAACCCTTATACGATGGAGGAGTTAGGAGTATTGAGTCAGGAAGCAGTAGTTAATGCAGTAACGTTTAGTGTAGATGGTCAAATGTTGGCAGCAGGTTGTGGTGATGGAAGTGTGGGTATTTGGCGGAGGTTGAGTTAGAGTGGGGGAGTTGGGGAGTGGGGGAGTGGGGGAGTTGGGGAGTGGGGGAGTGAAGTAATTATAGAATTATCAAATATTTTCTTGCATCCTGCTTAAGTCGGAAATACTGATAATATCATGTTCCCCTTGCAGGGGAGCTGCGCTAACGGATAATTAATTATAAAAAACCTTCTCCCTTTAAACCAATATTCCCTTCTGCCTTCTGCCTTCTGCCTTCTGCCTTCCTACCTACTAACGCGCTGACCAGACTTTAATAGTTTTGTCATCGCTACCACTAACAATAGTTTGGCCGTCAGAACTGATGGCAATAGAAGTCACTACCCACGTATGACCAGTGAGAGTATTTTTGAGACTACCCGTTGCTAAATCCCAAATTTTGATAGTTTTGTCCTCGCTACCACTAACAATAGTCTGACCATCGGGACTAATAGCTACAGACCAAACTTCGTTGCTATGACCAGTGAGAGTATTTTTGAGATTGCTGATTAATATGATGTCGTTTTCAACTTTAGAAAAAAATCTTAAATCCCAGACTTGAATAGTCTCGTCCGCACTACCACTGACAACATTCTGTCCATCGGAACTGATAGCAACAGAAAAAATCCGATCGCTATGACCAGAAAAAGTATTTATAAGACTACCCGTTACCAAATCCCAGATTTTGATAGTCCCGTCCGCACTACCACTGACAATAATCTGTTTCTCAGAGCTGATAGCTACAGAATAAACTGCTTTGCTATGACCAGTGAGAGTAGCTTTCAGACTTTCTGTAGCCAAATCCCAAATTTTGATAGTGCCATCCGCGCTACCACTAATAACAGTTTGTCCGTCGCGACTGATGGCAATAGAATAAACTGCTTTACTATGACCAGTGAGAGTATTTTTGAGACTACCCGTTGCCAAATCCCAGATGTTGATAGTGCCGTCAGCACCACCACTAATAATAGTCTGTCCATCAGGGGTAATAGCGACAGCAAAAATCTTGTCACTCTGAGTAGCAAAAGTTCCTTGGAGGTTACCATTTACCCAATCCCAAACTTTTATAGTATTGTCCCAGCTACCACTAACAACAGTCTGCCCATCGGGACTAATGGCAATGGAACGAATCCAGTCATTATGACCGCTGAGGGTACGAACTTCAGAAATATTAGTAGCGTAGGAAATGAGGTTGGGGGTTGAAGTCTTAACTGATGCTCTCTCTTTTTGACTATTTTTAGTAGATGAGGATGTTTCCTGTTCACTAGGAATATTATTAATAATAATAGAAGCAATAATAATGCTGAAAGCAATACCAATACCTAGACCTATTTTAACTAAAGTTTGAGCAGAATTTGATGAGGAGGAAGTGGAAGGAATAGTAGTTTTTGGCTGACTATTATGCTGATTACTATTTATTACAACTGTATGTTGTTGTGATATTTCTTGTGGCGATTGATTATTGAAGTTATTATTAATATCAGACAATTCAACTATTACTTCATCAATACTTTGATAACGATATTTCCAATAATCTGACACCATTTTATCTAGAATTAAAACTAATTTATCGCTAACATTAACTTGATTTTTCCAGACAATTTCACCTGTTGAGTTGTCTTTAACTAATTTATTTGCTTGTATACCAGTTAATGCTTCAATGCCAATCATTCCCACAGCATAAATATCACTACAAAATCTAGGCTGACCCGCTGCTTGTTCGCTAGGCATATATCCAGGAGTTCCCACTGCTATTGTCATAGTTGTATGACCCCCAGTTGTAATTGCTAACCCTTTAATTTCTTTCACTGCCCCAAAATCGATTAATACAATTTTTCTATCAGATTTTCTCCGCATAATATTTTGCAGTTTTAAGTCACGATGAATCACATTTTGCTGATGTACATACTGTAAAACTGACAATATTTCAGTTAAGAGTTGAATAGTCCGATCTTCACCAAAATTTTTCCCTGGATAAATTTCTTTTGTTAAATCATTTCCTTCAATAAATTCCTGAACTAAATAAAATTGCCCACCCTCTTCAAAGTAGGCAAATAATCTGGGAATTTGATTGTGTTCTCCGAGACGTTGTAATGTTATTGCTTCTTTTTCAAATAAAGTTTTAGCAACTTGAAAAACTTCTGGTCGTGGGTCATATGGGGCTAGTTGTTTTACCACACATTGAGGATGATTGGGAAGGTCTAAATCTAGTGCTAAATAAGTAGTCCCGAAACCACCTTTACCTAACTCTGATATAATTTTATAGCGATGTCTAAGTATTTTGTTAATCATTATTTTTTTTGATAAATTTATAGCTTTTTTTAGGAGTCAGGAATTATAAAATAGTTAGAGTAGTTTAATCTTTTAAATATTTTTAAGCCGATTTATTAATCAAAGTAATCTTTTAGCTATAATATTTATTTTAGGGGTCAATTTAATCTTTGAACTTTTTTTTACTAGGCAATATAGCTACGCTAGGCTGCACCGATATAATCTTGGGCATTTAATTTTATAGTTAGTAATTGGGATTGACTCATAATTGCTTTTTCGATTCTGGCTATAAGTTGGGGAACTAATTTGCGTTTTTCTGACTAAGTGGTATCTATATTTTGAGAAGTTAGCAATTTTGGTTTTTCATCTTGCAAAAGTTATTTTCAAATTACAATAACTTGTTGAATTAAATTGCGATTATTTTTATTAGCTAATTTTTTAATTTTTGCCATTAATTCATCAGGTAAGTCATTAATTGTGAGATTTGCCATAATTATTTCTTGATTTTTTTTGAATTGGATTTATATTTTAATATTTTAACCAATTTGTAGGTTGGGTTGAGGAACGTAGCTTGCTTCTCCGCAGGAGTAACCCAACAAATACTTACAGCAAATTTCAGGTTTATGAAGTACAGTAGGAGTATATTTTCAAACAGTTTTTGAACTGTTGAATTAAGGTTTGATTATTGTTGGTCTGAGGTACTGGAATTACTGTGCTACATTTATATGGAATAGGCTGCATAATTGTTCGGTTGCGCTATCGCTTAACCCAACCTACTGTAACTAACCCCTCGCAATGACAATTAAGTACATATTGTGATGGCAAGTGGAACGGAGTGGGGTTCAATAATGGATAATGGATAATGGATAATGGATAATTACCTTTCCCTAAAAGGAAGAGGATTGAATAAAAGGAAAATTTTTTCTCTCTTGGTCGATTGGATATGGCGTTAGCGGAGCGGCTCTGCAAGAGCGGGTCTCCTCGCCATCCCACCTTACGGGAAGCTCCGAAGATCGACCGCTTGTTTCTCCTTGCTCATGAGAGGCTTTAAACCTTTATTTTTCGGTGAAAATTCTCAGTGCTAGCTATGGAAATGTTGAAATAAAGAAAACTCCCTACAAATTACTTGCTAAAACTTTTTTCTGTTGATGAATCAAAGGCTTATATTTTATCATGCTCATCAAGCTTCTTTGAGATAGTACAAATAAGATAATGAGACTGCGACAAACTAAACTGTAAAAGGTATTTAAATAGAAATACAAGATAACAAATAAACACAGATTTTATAATCAAATCAATAAACCTATATTGCTCCCAGTAAAAGTAAAAGTAAAAGCAAAATAAAAGAAGGCTGCCTAAAGCAAGTATTAGCAAATATTCTACTTTTTTTAAACTAATAGGAGCCAATACAGGGAGATGTCCCCTAGGAGCATTTCTTTCAAAGATTATATTATGGTAGAACAACCATCCACCAAAAAATCCCCAATTTCGCTTCAGTTTCCATCCAATTTTCTCTCCAAATCGTTGATAAATTTCTTTTCTATATCGTTGATAAATTTCTTTTCTATCTTTTAAAAGTAGATTTCCGGTATCCAAGTAAATTTGCTTTTGAATCCTAAACCCAAAGTGCCCATTACTGTATTTTTCCCAGAGTTTGTTAATAGTTTGCAAGTCGGTACAAGGAATTTTCTTGATACTTTTGGAATTTAATCCTGACAATAATTGTAGCTTAACTAGCCATCTTGCTTTGACAGCTTTTTGCATAACTATATTTGTTTCCCGATTTGCCTCTTTCCACTTTCCTGCCGCTAATAAGTCACGCAACTTACGATAGTCAACCCCACTATCTGAAACCAGACGCATATCATTAGAGAGTGCAGGTTGTAGAGAATTCCCAACATTAAGAACAGTAGAACCTGCAACAGTTGCGAAATAATCGTTAACTAGTTTCCTAGAAAAGAAAGTACGTTGATATGTAGTAGTATTAGCAGAATAACTACCAACTCTGAGTTCAGCCATCACCTGATCAATACTGTGATAACGATGTCTCCAATCATACAACATCATTTTACTAAGAACCCGACCTAAATTATCACTTACATTAACTCGATCTTTCCAGATAATTTTACCAGTTGAGATATCTTTAGGAAGTAGATTTACATTAACTCCAGTTAATGCTTCAATAGCCATGATTCCCACAGCATAAATATCACTACAAAACTTAGGTCGACCTGCTGCTTGTTCCATAGGCATATATCCAGGAGTTCCTACTGCTATTGTTACAGTTGTTTTACCTCCTCTCATCACAGTTAATCCTTTAATTTCTTTCACCGACCCAAAATCTATTAAGACAATTTTCCCGTCAGATTTTCTCCGCATAATATTCTCAGGTTTCAAGTCACGATGAATTACATTTTGCTGATGCACATATTTTAAAACTGACAAAATTTCAGTTAATAATTGAACAGTCTCATCTTCTCTCAATCTACTCCTTAAAAATTTATTCCAAGAATAAATCTCTTTTGTTAAGTCATATCCCTCAATAAATTCTTGAACCAAATAAAATTGCCCATCTTCTTCAAAGTAGGCAAATAACTGAGGAATTTGCTCGTGTTTTCCCAGACGATGTAATATTTTTGCTTCCTTATCAAATAAATTTTTAGCAATGTTAAAAACTTGTGGACGCGGGTCTAAAGGAGTTAGTTGTTTAACCACACATTGAGGACAATTAGGAAGGTCTAAATCAACTGCTAAATAAGTAGTTCCAATACCACCCTTTCCTAACTCAGAGATAATTTGATAACGACGCCTAAGTATTTTGTTAATCATTATTTTTTTGATTTTTTTTGAGAAATTTATAGCTGGTTTTAAGTAGAGCAAACTAAAAAAAAGACGTTGCATCTTTAATCAAAAAACAACCTAAATTCAATCAAGATAAACTTTTGAGCTAATTGACAATTTGATACATAGCGTCCAAAATTTACCATGTTCTACTTAGAAGTCAGGAATTATAAAAATTATAAAAATTATAAAATAGTTAGAGTAGTTTAATCTTTTAAATATTTCCCAGCCGATTTATTAATCAAATCTAAAGGAGAGGCTTTAAACCTTAATTATTCGGTAAAGTCCAGCCCCATCCTAGAGATGAGAACCTCAGACCTATTGGCATCTGTGGGCGAAAGAAATGGAAGGGTGAAAGTGGCTACCACGGACGCTCCTGATCCCAGGCCACAATGTTGAGGCTGAAAGTGATGTTTGGAGGCAAGTTGCAACGACGAAAATTTGATAGTCAGCCAGTGGAATTATTCATACAATGTGCTATGGTCAACAGTATGATTCAAAGTTGTCAGCCGGAAAGTGACAAAGTACTATTCTCATTTATTCCTCTACAGGGGTGATTTTGCGATTCTGGAACGGATCGCGGAGCGAATCGCAACTTTCATGCAACAAAGCCACTATTTGTAGCAAACATTGATCAAATTGGTATTAACTCTTAAGTTAAGAAGGCACAAAAAAATTTAGGTTAACCAAAAGTAAGCAAATATCACAAAATTTACGACTGGCAGGAATAACACTAGATTTATCCCACCTACTTTTTTATCATTTTCTTTGTGGGTTTAATACCCCACCGTCAACGGTCGTGTTCACGCATTACTTGGGGG
>NZ_RCBY01000097.1 GCF_003838195.1 Okeania hirsuta | reverse complement strand
CATTGGCACTTTTAGCAATTTTTTGGAAGCGCTCTAAGGTAGCGATCGCTCTATTCATAATTTCTGCTTTCAAATTACCATTTGCTTCACAGTCTCCGAGTCTTACCGTTTCTTTGTCTCGGTCAATAATTGTAAAAGCGGGTAAAGAGGGGTCTATTTTGACACTCATGTAGCACTCCTTTAGTTTCGTCAAATAAATTTAGTCCCCAAGAAGCAACCCGCTCGCTACATTCCAAATTGACTTGATATTTTTGAGCAATTTTTAGAGTATTACGCTGGCGAATAGAACTTTGGAAACGGAGGCGGTCGTATATCAAACTATGATTCAACATCCAGTCAACTATTACTCCCTCGCGCAAACTACGTTCGCAAACAGTTATTGACTCCATTCCCAATAAACTCATTGCCTCTTGTAATACTAAAGCACCTGCTAAAATAATTTCCGAGCGCTTCTGTGACATACCCGGTAACTCTTGCCGTTCGGAGACTGATAACTTTTTCAACTTATTAACTAACCCTTCCAACTCAGCTAAACTAAACTGATAACCTGCTAGGGAAGTTGGCGCATTGGCGAATTTTTCACAAGCATGAATATTCGCCAACGCTTCAATGGTGCCAGAAGTACCCACTAACTGTGGTTTTTCACCTTCCTGGATATTAGCTAATAACTCCTCTGTCGGACGTTCCAATAAACCCCTAACGTAAGCTCGCAGATAGGCAAATTCTATTTTGCTAATGGGGTCAGTAGTAACAAATTCTTTGGTCAAACGTACTGCACCTACCTTTGTACTGCTCAGAGTCCGTGGTGCATTACCGTCACCTAATATTAACTCTGTGGAACCCCCACCGATATCAATAATGACATGGGGTTTGTTGTTAAACTCCATTGCTGAAAGCACCCCGAGATAAATCCGGCGAGCTTCTTCTTGACCAGAGATTAAGTTAACATACAAGTCTAACTCATCAGCAATTTTATTGAGAAAAACTGTGCCATTGGGTGCTTCTCTTACAGCACTGGTAGCTACAGCAATAATTTGCTCCGCATTGGCACTTTTAGCAATTTTTTGGAAGCGCTCTAAGGTAGCGATCGCTCTATTCATAATTTCTGCTTTCAAATTACCATTTGCTTCACAGTCTCCGAGTCTTACCGTTTCTTTGTCTCGGTCAATAATTGTAAAAGCGGGTAAAGAGGGGTCTATTTTGACTACTACTAAATGTAGAGAGTTAGTACCCATATCTATCGCTGCCAAGATCCGTTCTCGGTTTTCCGATATCAAGGGTATTTTTACTAAAGGAACTGATGTAACCATATTTTATAAATGTGTTCAAATTTAACAAGTTGCCTAAATTTTAGATTAAATAATGTCATCTGTGTCATTACGATCAAAAATATGTAAAATGGCCATTTGTCCTTGACAAAATACCTTCATTTAAGGTATAAATATGTCCAGAATCTACAATCCAAAGTCATAACAATGTTGACCAAATCTCATCCTCCTCAATCAGAATCAACCTTGATGAAAGTAATCAAGCTTCTGAGATGGGATAAACCAGCCGGACGCTTAATTTTAATGATTCCTGCTCTATGGGCTATATTTTTGGCCACTGATGCCATGCCACCCTTACCATTAGTCGGAGTAATTATTGTAGGAACTCTGGCCACCAGTGCAGCAGGTTGTGTAATTAACGATTTGTGGGACAGGGATATTGACCCAGAAGTGGAGAGAACTCGCGATCGCCCCCTGGCCTCCCGTGCTTTGACTATTCAAACAGGTATTGTCATTGCTATTATTGCTTTTGCCTGTGCTGGAGTTATAGCACTTGATCTCAACCGACTCAGTTTTTGGCTATCCGTAGCAGCAATTCCGGTAATTATTTGTTATCCCCTGGCCAAGCGATTTTTTCCAGTACCTCAGTTAGTATTATCTATTGCTTGGGGTTTTGCCGTATTAATTAGTTGGAGTGCTGCAGTAGCTGAGTTGGACACTTCTACCTGGATTTTGTGGGGCGCTACTATTGTTTGGACTTTGGGTTTTGATACGGTTTATGCCATGAGCGATCGGGAGGATGACCGACTTTTAGGGGTTAATTCGAGCGCTCTATTTTTTGGTGAATATGCAGCTAATGCTGTAGCTATATTTTTCTTTTTGACTGCCGTTTTATTGGGAGTATTAGGAGTAGAAATGGAGCTACATTTTGGCTTTTGGATAGCTCTTGGTATTGCTACAGTTTTCTGGTCTATTCAATATGGAAAATTACGGCAAGAGGAAATTTTAAAACCCTACGGTCAGATATTTAGACAAAATGTTTGGATTGGTTTTATATTATTGGCTGGTATGATTACGGGTTTAATATTTTAAGGAAGGAAGAAGGAAGAGGGAAGAAGGCATCCCCCCTTGTCCCCCAGGGCTGTTTCATTCTCAATAGACACGGGGACGCGGGGACGCGGGGAGGCGGAGACACGATGAAGTTGAGCGATCGCCCTCTGCAATAAACAAACTCATGGTCTCAACCGGAGTTTGATGAAGGCGATCGCTATTCACACCATAACAATGGGTCAAAAATTCGTTTTTGTCCTCTTTCTAGAATGCCAATTTCTGTATCTTTAACTTAGTTTTGTGGTAAATTCAGAAAATCCTCCATAATTTGGAAGAAATCTAAACCCCCGTGATTCTCTACTTTGTACAGATCCCCCATGATTTCAATAACCTTCTCATTCTGATTTTTCATATCTTCTGACTTATTCAAGTCTAACTCCATTGAGGGAATAATTGAGTCTTTAAAAAGTGATTTTATGTCCTCATAATCATCTCCGCTCATGTCATTTATCAACGGTAATAATACATCTATTATCTCCTTTTTCGCATCATTTGCATCTTGAGTTGGATATCTCTTTTGCTTCAAAGCTCCTACTTTAGTCTTCATTTCCGATATAGTGTCATCGTTGACTGTAGCGAGATGCTTGTTAGATTTAAAGTAATTATCACAGTGTGTCAAAACGTCTCTTAAATCTTTAGGTAAAAAGCCGATCGCTATATTTTGCCCGCCACTTTCTGGGAACAAGTTTTTTTGGTTATTTTGAAGATATGTGGAAACAGCTCTTAACTTATCACCTAAGGTGTTTCCTCTATACTTTATTCCTTTATTGTTAATAAATGTATCTACATCAGTTTCTATAGTTTTGGGATTATCGTTAATGTATGCCGTAAAAGCATCAAGAAGTAAATGAGAAGGAATAATGTGCCGTCGATGGTCTCCTACCTTGACTGGTATATCATCGCGTGTTCTCTGAGTAAATGCTGGCCGACCTTCATAATACCATATTCCTCTACTGTCTTGTAGAAATGCAAATGGTTTCTGACGAGGGACGTTATGTCCCTTTTTCTTCCACAAAGCTTGGAAAGCTTGTTTAACTATAGTTTTTTTAGTTGTATGAACTAACTGGTTTTTATGGGTTGCTCCTATTATAGCTTTTTGTTGATTAGCAAAATTCTTAGGATTTCTACTTCGTGTTTGCATAATAATTAATTCTTCAAATTCATTAACACTTTTTCGGCGTTCTTGGTATAGTAGTGGATAAGTTTTGTAGGAACCTTCCATAGAAAGTTCCTACATTCTTTTTTCGAGATGTCTATTGATTTTCCAGCAAAGATTTTAGCTCTGTAAGTTTACCTCGAATATCTGCAAGTTCACCTTGTATACTTTGATTTTTCCCTTCTAGGGAATCAAAGTAATTAACGATTTCTGCAGTTATTTGATCCGGATCTTGTTGCTTACGAATATCCCGACCAAAGCCCATTAGTGCTGGACGTTCTACATAAGTAACTCGGTGTAGCACTCGCCAAGTTTTATTAGCTTTGCCCCTCGCTTGACGCAAAGCACGAGCTTCTTCATCGTTACTAGCAAGCCATTCGGGGTCAACTACATAGTCAAAGAAATCATTAAAGTTTTTGGTACTACCTTCCAGGTAAAAACTCATAAAGCGATAGCGGTCTACCTTTTCCCCTGGCCGAATAGGGTAGTCATCGGCATCGGTAACTCCAATGCTTTCTACACCACTTAAATCCACATATAACTGAAAACCTGTGCTACGACTTTCAGTTTTAGTCATAGTTTGGGTCATCTTGACAGTAGCTTGAGCAGTTAATTCAACTGCCGCCCCAAAAAAACCAAAGTTACCCTCTAAACCTAAACCGGCGTAGAGATCGAATGAACCACCAATAGTATGTTCTGCAGTATTAGCAAAACTCTGTGCCTCTGTCCGCAACCCGCCATCAGCATCCCAAACGTAATTGTTAACTATATTACGCTTTCCAGCTCGAATTTGGATACTTTCCATTTTCCGTTGCCAACCAGCAAAACTATCTGTGGCATGGACTCTCGAATCCTGATCTTGAATTCTGGAGCTAATTTCTGCCTGTTTCTGTTGAGCAGCATCTGACTGCTCCAAAGCACCAGACCTTGCTTCCTCTTCCCGCTGTTTTTGTTCTGCTGCTTCTTGCTCTTTTCTCTCCTCCTCAGTCATATTCTCATCAGGTTTATCTTCTTCCCGCTCCAGAGATATTTCTGATGGCGCTTCTCCTTTGCTTGCTTCTCGTTCCAAGGATGCTTCATCCACAAGCAGTGCGTTAAATTGAGCAAAATATGACTCTCGCCGTTTATCTTCATTCTCAATCTTTTGTTTGAGGTCGTAAGCTTCCTGGAGACGATAGTAACTAGCGGGATATAGAGAACCATATTGATCCCGCATTTCCGGGACATGGCGGAAGAAGCGATCGCTACTAGCGCTAGAACCTGTCATCCCATCCAAGCTACCGTTCATAGTATAAGTTGGATTAATCAAGAACGTAATAGTATTAATATCTGGTGGAATACCATCCACAGGTTGCACTTGATAACCAATCATTTTCTTCGTGCGTTTGAGGCGAGTAATAAACACATCTGCTAAACTCGAAACCACCAAAGCATAACCGACATTTTTGGGTATAAAACGCTGACCTAAATGGGGAAATTGGATACCTTTTTCATAGTTACCCCGTAGTTCCAAGCGATCGGTCATAGTTATGGATGAGCTAGAGCTAATACTGGTTTGATTCAAGAAATTGTAACTGAGGTCAAGATTACCTTTGAAACCTGCTCGTATATCTGATGCTTTTGTCATCACTCCAAAACCAGCATATGAGACATTGCTCGCTCCCATAAACAGATTAACTGATGCCCCTAAACCAACTTCTTGGTAACGATTCCAGCTAAATGCTACATCTTCAGACATACCTACTTCTACAGAGGTTGCATTGTTGTAGTCTATCTTGACACTCAGGTTTTCGCTCGGTACTGGTGGCGCTCCTTCGATATACCCTAAGAGGGTAGGCGCAAACTGAGCATTACCTATCCACTTCAGTTCTAATTCTTCAATCCGCTTATCTGGCAATAACTCAGCACCATTGAGGGCGGGAGTGGCTAGGAAACGTCTCATGATGGCATATTTTTTATTGGTAATTTTTTCAATACCAATAGTGCTGTATTCGGCACTGACTACAGCATTGCTACCAATGGGCAAGGTATTATCACCTTTAATCATTGCTCCATTGACAGTACCATGATGCTCGTTACCGCTAAGGTCGAGAACTTTTTTTGTTGAATCGTCTGGTATAACTTCATTGAGTGGGAAATAGGCAAGTAAGCCTGACTCTTGACCTGTCAGACGTTGGTGCATATCAGCTTTGATTTCCTCTGCACTGCGAGCTTGATTCCAGACACGGACTTCGGCTATTTGACCAGAGAATGGGTCTAATGTTCCCCCAGACCATACACCAGCACCAATTTGAAATGAGTCTGTAGAGCTACCGTAGTTATTGACAGTTGTATGGATGGCGCTAGTTTTTTCGACTCCATCAATATAGAGCGATAATTTACTGCCATTACCCACCAAAGCAATATGATGCCATTCATTAACAGGATATGAATAATATATTTCTACCCAACTGTTGATACTAACCCATGCTTTTAATTGTTTCTGACTATCGAATCCAAATTCTATGACATCGTTTTGACCAAAAAGACTAGCGTTAGGTATGGAAGCTGGTTTGATCCATCCTTCTAGAGTGAAAGATGATAAGTTGCTTAATAGACTTGAGTTAGGGCTGATATAATCACCTTCGCCATTAAACTCCATCACTTGATGACTTAAGTTACCAATGGGAGAAGTACAAGCCCACCAAGTACCACCAAATACTGTTCCATTGTTACCGCTGCCAGTCAGGTCTCTGACTTCAGTACCTGTGGCTTCATTCAGAGGATAGTAAGCGACTAATCCTGGCTCATTACCACTGAGTCTGGTTTTACTATTAATTGCAATTTCTGCATCACTCAAAGCAATGTTCCAAATGCGGTATTCGGAAATTTTACCGAATTGTTGGAAACCTGATACGCTATTACCGATAGTTGAGAAATAACCAGTAATTTTGAAGCTTTCTTGCTCGAGTTGTTTTCTCGTGTCTTCATCAGTCTCTGCCTCCAGAATTGCTTTTTGGACATCAGCAACTTCTTTACCATTAATATAGAACTTTGTTGTTGATTCTTTACCTACAGCAGTTAGGTGATGCCAACCAACAGACAATTCTTCTAGATTATAGCCACTGTCATAAAATTGATTTCGGAGAACAATACCTAATTTTGCATTATTATTCTCTGTCAAAACATCAATCCGCTCTCCATCAACTGTAGTAATTAAGGTCTGACTTGATGCTACTAACCTCACGCAGATATTCAAGAAGGCATTCATAATACTCTGAGTTTGAGCATCATCAATTTTTTCCGTAGTACCTCCTGCATAGAGCAGGTAGTATATACGCTTAGTACCTGAAATATTTGAGACCAGATGTTGATCGTTATCGGTGTTTGTAGAAAATTGGTGAGTAGCAGAGCCATTATTTTCTACAATCACAAGATGGTTAACGGATGGATCGGTAGTACCATAAACACGCTTGACAAACCCAGAGAAAGTCACACCACCTACTTCAGTATTTAAGACTATACCATCAACTGAACCATGAGAGTCTGCACCAAGATTTCCTGTAATCTCAAAACTATTTACTCCATCAACATCGGCAATAAATACAAAAAGTCCTGGATATTTACACGTGAAGTATCGACCATTTCCTCCTACATATTGACTACTAATAATAGTATTATTGGAGTATGGAATTGAACCCCCTAAATTAGTAGCAAGGAGATTGCCACCATCATACATATCTCTGCCACCATCAGAAATACTATTTCCACTAACACCATCACTGAACTCATAGCGGTTAGGAATCAAATTGGTAATAGATTGATAATCCCGGTTCAGTTGTTCCAGTACCTCTTCTAGACTAAAATATTTGTGAGCATTCGGTAGTGGATAGGAAAACCAAGTCTCAATTGTCCATTCATTTGGGAGAGAAATTGGCTTGAGCAGCTCAATTTTAGAGTTAGTATTAGACAGTTTCAGAGCAACAGGAAGTTCATCAGGAACCCACTGTTCAAAAGTTGTATTTTGACTGTCAGAGGTAGCATCATAATTTGTCAACCGCATTCGTCCTTGACGATCGAAATAGCTAAGTTGCACATTACCTTCACAAGTTTCAATAGCTGTTACTCGACTTGCCGCAGATGCAAACCCTAGGAATGCTCCTTTAGTAACTAACTCCTTGTTATCTGTAGCTACTTCGGGCATAGTTTGTGGTGTTACCTGAATACTTATTATGTCATTGAGTAAGTTATTGTTTAATGTATTCAATAAACTCTGAACAGTAGTAAGTTCAGCAATGACTTCCTGTAAACGAGCCTCTAGTTGAGCTTTTGTAGTATTTTTCTGGCCACTATCTAATTGTAAGAGCGCCAGTTCATTTTGAAGATTCACTAAGTGTTGTTTTGCCTGATTCCATTCAGTTTCTTTTCTCTGATAAGCTGAACGAGCATTAGAAATATTGTTGGTAGCTACCCCTCCTATTTTGATAATTTTCCATTGTTGGTTAGATTTTTGATGTTCTGACCAAATACAAACGTCATACTCACCGCCACCACGATCTAATACTCCTCCACTTGCCCGTTGGCGAATCAAATAATAACCATTTGATAAGGATTCTGGTTTCCATTCATATTTGCTACCGTCACTTGTTCCGCCATATACTAATTCTTTATAGTTCCCATACAAAGCTCTGTTTTCATAAAGTGATACGATCCGATAATACCCGTTACTCGTTGCTACAAACTTAAAACGGTTATTCGTGTAATAAGGGTTGCCATCAGCTCCCGTATTAGCATGAAGAAGTCCTTTCGATGCAGTATAAATACGAGCAATCAGATTTTCATTCTCTCGACAAACCAGTTTACACCAGTAGTTTAATTTATTATTCTGCTCGTATTGATAAGTATTAAACAGTTGATTTTTTTGAGCTTCAAGATTGCTAATAATTGTCTGTTGATTAGAAATTTCACTCTGTTTAGCATTTATAGCTGCTTGTCTTTCAACATCTCCTAGATTCAAATTAGCAATTTTTTGTTCTAGTTCCCGTTTTTCTTTGAGGAGTAATGCTTCCTCTTGCTCTTTTTGTTCAAGTTCTTTCAACTTGGATGGTAATGCTGCTTGACTATCTGCCAATGTTGTCAGAGTAACGCTATCGGTAGATTTGACCTCAGTAATACTATCGGAAACTAACTGAATGCGATGCTTGCGAATTTCTAAAGTTGACCAACCACCTTGAATATTAGCAATTTCAAAAGCACGCATCATTGCTACCGTATAAGGTACAGTAACGCGACAAGTTGCTTGATACCAGTTATTACCTAATGACACAAAGTCACTGTCAGCTCCAGAAAACGTCTTCTTTTGCTCGGCACTGCGACTTGTTTTACCCCAATAGGAAAAACTGAACAATTTATTACCATTGACATTATTGGGGTTAACATGAGGATCGGTCTTAAATTCAAAAGTTTCTACATAGGTTGCCCCAGCAGTAACTGCCACCAAATCATCATTGCTGTACTTAACTACTTGGGTAGTATTATCTCCTAAAGTGCGACTCAGAGTAATAGCACTCACAAAAGCATCCCCATGTACTATCCCATCATTTCCATAGGCAGAGAAATCAACTACTTTTCTGTCTTTAGTAATCGCCCCTAAGCGCCAATAACCTACTAAATCTACTTCTCGTCCAGTTAGCTGTAGGTACATACTGTCTTTAATTTCCTGAGAAGTACGAACTTTATCCCAAATTTGTACATCAGCAATTTTGCCAACAAAAGACTTGCCAATCTCAAATTCTGGTTGCCAATTTTCTGGTGTATTGGGTAATGCTGCAAATTCTCCAGGAGTTCCTAACTGCTGACCATTCTTACAAAGAGTTAAGGTTGTACTGTTACTTGCACCATCAGAAGCAATCACACCAGCATAATGCACCCATTGACCTGTGGGAATTGTTGCTGTATCAGTGACTTGTTTATTACTATTACCTATTCTAGCTTTCAGAGTTACAGTACCATTATTAATCAATAGTTGGAAGCGTTGTTCTTTTTCTCCAACAATTATCTGTTCTCCACTACCTGTCTGTGATACATAAACCCAAGCTGAAATCGTATAACCGAAAGCAAATTCTGTAGATGGAGGCGTTAACTCGATAGCAGGAATAGCAATTTTCTGATCCCCACCATTAAACATCACACCCCGACGCTTTCTGGATTTCAATTTCAGATTGACTGCTTCCCCTGATTGCCAACTAATACCGTTAACAACAAAATTTTCTACGTCAAGCTTCTGAATAGCTAAAGTTCTATTATAGTCACTGGTATTAATAATTTGAACTTCATCCCCATCTTCCAGACCATGATTAAAAGCTGTTATTCTCAGTCTTTGATTTTCTACCCTTTCAAAAGCAGTGATGGCACCATCAAAAATTAAACCTGTTTCTGCTTCTGGCACTACTTCCCAACGACCAATGTCTCCATCAACATAGCTAGTCTCAATTTCAAAGGTATCTTCGTCAATGGCAGTAGCTACATAATGGCCATCATAACTTTGAGTATCCGTGATTTCAATAATGTCACCAGTGATTAAATCCGCTGCTTCAGGAGAGGTAATCTGAACTGTATCTTCATCTCCTCTATTTATTGCAGTAATTGTACCCTGGGGCGGTGGTGTGGAATCACCTATTCCTTTAATTTCATCCAGGGTATTTAAGGGTAACAATAGATCGCGACTATTGCTCCTGAGAATAGTCTGGGAGTCTGGGTTTTCATCAATCTCTGCCAAAGTGCCATCTGCTGCTACTGCAAAACTCAAAGCTGCAACATTTCCCTGTTTTGTGGGAATTGCCAACATGATCTTGGTGGCATTTTTCAACAACTGCATTCCTTCCCTGGTTTGCTGCTCCCGTTGGATATCGTATTTGGTGGCAGAAAAACCGTCAGCTACCTCAACGTTATTAATATCTAAAGTCCGATGAATAATCCCAGGAATAGAACGAGGTACTAATGCATTCTTGGCTTCTCGTTTCTGCTCTAATATTGTATAGTCCTTAATATCAAATAATCCCTCTTCAGAAGCGCCAATTGTTGTCAACTCTATCTTCTGAGTTTGAGAATTGTAAGCAAAAATATGCCAACGGTATTTTTCATGTTCGTTAGTTGGTAACAAGACTACGGAAAACCAGCCTTTGTCAAGATTTGTAATTAGGCTCAATTCCGTAGTTGGTTCATAAAATGGCTCGCCATCAGCATCTCGAAAGTCCAAAGAGTCAATATTTGCTAACCCACCATTTGCTTTTTTCCTCATGCTCTCAATGGGTTGATATTTTTTCCGAGAGCGTTTAAACCGCACATCTAACTTCCGCACTAGCTGATTAGTCATGCCATCGAGGACAAAACGGTCTACTAATAAAGTATTAGGAGTAGTTTCGGTGGCATTAGCTTTCGACTGACGAAAAACATAAATGTGTTCCATCCCAGAAACTAATTGTACTGGTGCAACCGCAGATTCATTCAGAGTTCTGTAGCGAGAACGCAGAATAAATTTATTGGGGTCATCTTGATGAGTTAATTCTGCGGTTTCTTTGTCTATTACGGACTGGTCATCCTCTGCTTCATCAGGAAATTCCAGTTCTTGCCAATCTTCCCATCCCGTGCGTTGGTCTTCGGGAGTATTGAGGTAAGAGTCTTCAAAGCCATCCTGCTTAATGGTGTAGAAAATCTTGCCGTTAGCATCGGTCGCAATAACTACTACTTTGCCTTCATGGGCAATAGTGTTAATGAATTCCAGCTTTTCTTGGAGTAATAGCATTAATCTGCCGTTCTAAGTATTAAAATTATTGGTTGGACTTATGGCTTTAGCGATCGCAATTGGTCCAAACTAAAACCCGATAAGAGCAAGAGTATAATCAAATAATTAAAACATCAAAAAGTTAACATTTTTTTAATTTTCTAGCCATCATCCCAGTCATATCATGTGCGGTTGAATACTTATAAAAAAACGACTTCCCCAAAATAATGCTATACTTACCAAAAAATTGGGTTTAAAGCCTCGCCCATAAGCGGGCGACTTTTTAGTTGTTTTTTTTAAATAAATATGTTATCGTGCTGTTTAGTTTAGATAGGAATTATGAAAGCTAGATTTAAGTATCGTATCTATCCAACACCGGGACAAAAATACCGATTAGCAAAGCTATTTGGTTGTGTCCGTGTGGTTTGGAATGATAGCCTAGCTTGTTGTCAAGAAAAATATAGATCGGGAGAAAAGAAACCCACAAATTCTCAACTACAAAAACAGTTTATCACTCAATCGAAAAAGACTGAAGACAGAGAATGGTTATCAGAAGTTTCTGCTATACCATTGCAGCAATCTTTAAATGATTTAAACCAAGCTTATCAAAACTTTTTCAAATCAACTAAAGGTCAACAGAAAGGTAGATCTATTAAACCTCCTAAATTTAAAAGTAGAAAGTCAAAGCAAACTGCTAGGTTGACAAAGGGAGGGTTTAAAGTTGGTCAACACAAAGTTTATTTAGCCAAGATAGGAAAGCTAAAAATAGTCTGGTCAAGAGAGTTACCTGCTGCTCCATCATCAGTAACAGTAATCAAAGATTCCGCTCATAGATATTTCTTGAGTTTTGTAGTAGAAATACAACCAGAAGTATTACCTAAAACTGATAATTCAGTAGGTATAGATTTAGGTATTAAAACCTTTGCTACATTTAGTGACGGTACAAAGATTGATGCACCAAAACCACTCAAAAAACGAATTAAGAAGTATCAAAAGTTAAGTAAGTCATTATCTCATAAAACTAAAGGCTCTAAAAGGTATGAAAAAGCCAGGATTAGAGTAGCTAAATTCCATGCTAAACTGAAAGATACAAGAACTGATTTTCTGCATAAATTATCTACTAAAATAATTCGTGAAAACCAAACAGTTGTTTTAGAAGATTTGAATGTTTCTGGCATGGTGAAAAACCGTAAATTATCCAGAGCCATATCAGATTTAGGTTGGAGACAATTTAGGACGCTGTTAGAAGGAAAAGCTGAAAAATACGGTCGTGATTTTAGAGTAATTAGCAAGTGGGAACCAACATCACAAAAGTGTTCATGTTGTGGATTCAAGGGTGGAAAGTTAGACCTTTCAGTAAGGGAGTGGGAATGTCTCAACTGTGGTACAAAACACGACCGTGATGAAAATGCAGCAATAAATATATTGGTCGCGGGCGGGCAGTCCGAGACAAAAAACGGACGCGGAGGCAAGCGTAAGACTAGCGCCAAGCTTGCAGCAGCCTGTGAGGTGTCAACCCGCCGAGGAGCTAGGGCTCGGTAGGAATCCCCGTGCCTTTAGGCCGGGGAGGATGTCAAGCAGCATAAAAACAGAAAATTATGCACGAATCAAACAACACCAAAACAGACAAATGTATCCATCAGTTATTTGAAGAGCAGGTTGATAAAGCCCCAGATGCAGATGCAGATGCATTTAAACAACAACTAGAAATAGTCGGAACCAAACAACGGCAGACATGGATTAAAGGGAAGCGAATAGAACTAGCCAACATAGAAACAGCTCTATTATCAGTCTCCGGAGTAGAACAAGCTTATGTATTAGCTCATCAAACCTTATTAGTAGCTTATGTCGTATTAGCCGGAGTCTGGAACCCGAAACAATTACACTCCCACATCCAACAGCAGTTACCCCCATACATGATCCCAAAAGCTTATGTTCCCCTGTCGAGCTTACCCTTAACTGACAAAGGAAAAGTAGACGAAGTAGCGTTGGCACGTTTTCCAGTAATTGACGATAACGTAGTACAACAATGGGAAACACAACTCAAAGCAGTGCCAGAAATAGAACAAGTAGCAGTGGTAGTGCAACAGAAAACACTAAAGTTGCCACCATTGCATATATCAGACTTGCTGCTATCAGAACAAATCACACTTCCTAATAATGCTGCAACTCCTGTAGCAGAAAAGTCAGTTCCCACAACAGAATTACAAACCCAATCAACATCAGGAAAACCAGCTATCAGTGCAGGAGAAGCAATCAAGTGGTCGCAAAATGCACCAACTACTTTAGCACAAGTATTAGAACGAGCAGCTCAAAATCAGGGGGATACAAATCTGATATATATTCAGTCAGATGGAGAAGCGATCGCTCAAACCTATAGTGAGTTGTGGGTAGAAGCTCAAAGAATATTAGGTGGGTTGAGACAGTTAGGATTGAAACCTCAAGATAAAGTAATCTTTCAGTTAGAATCAAATCAAGATTTTATCAGTGCATTTTGGGGTTGTTTGTTGGGAGGGTTTGTACCTGTACCAGTATCAGTACCCCCTAGTTATGACCAATCTCATAGTAGTCTGACAAAACTGGAAAATACTTGGCAAATGTTAGGACAACCTTTGATACTCACAGATAGGAAATTAGTATCATCTGTGCGTGGGTGGTCGCAACGTCTGAATTTAGGTAGGTCTGTGGTTGAAACTTTGGAACAGTTACGAGGTTTTGCACCAGATACAAATATTTATAAAAGTCAACCACAAGACCTAGCAGTTTTGCTGTTAACTTCTGGCAGCACTGGGATACCTAAAGCAGTAATGCAGGAAAACAGCAAGCTATTGAGTATGTCTGCTGGTACAATTGCCATGAACCAATTTTCTAGTCAGGATGTGACTTTGAATTGGATGCCGATAGATCATGTGGGAGCATTGGTATTTCTGAGTATTATGGCAGTTGACCTAGGATGTCAGCAGATTCATGTACCGACACAATTGATATTGCAAAATCCACTCAAGTGGTTAGATTTAATTGACTGTTATCAAGCTACAATTAGCTGGGCACCAAATTTTGCATTTACTATGATTGGCGATCGCGCAGAAGAGGTTAAACAACGACACTGGAATTTGTCTTCCATGAGATTTTTAGTAAATGCAGGAGAAGCAATAGTTACTAAAACTGCTAGAAACTTTCTCAAACTTTTAAGTTATTATGGTTTATCGACTAAAGCTATTCATCCAGCTTTCGGAATGTGCGAGACTTGTTCGGGAATTACATGGTCTAATAGTTTTTCTCTGGAATCTTCATCTGATGAAGATAAGTTTGTTGAACTTGGTCTACCAATTGCGGGTACTTGTTTGAGAATTGTTGATGCAAATCAACAAGTAGTTGGTGAAGGAGTTGTTGGCTTTTTACAGGTAAAAGGTGCATCAGTCACATCAGGTTACTATCAAAATCCAACAGCAAATAAAGAAGTTTTTACAGTAGATGGTTGGTTTAATACGGGAGATTTAGGGTTTCTCAAGAATGGAAGTTTAACTATTACCGGACGACAAAAAGATGTAATTATTATCAACGGTTTAAACTACTATAGCCATGAAATAGAATCGGTGGTAGAGGAATTACCAGAAATAGAAGCTTCTTACACCGCAGCTTGTGCTGTGCGAGAAGCTAATAGTAATACGGATAAATTAGCGATATTTTTCAATAGTGAAAAAAACGAAGATAGAGAGTTATTATTTTTATTGAAAAATATTAGAGAACAGGTGATAAAACGTATGGGAATTAATCCAGATTATTTAATTCCTCTAGACAAAGACTTAATTCCCAAAACTTCTATTGGTAAGATTCAACGAACTCAACTCAGTCAAAAATTTGCCACAGGAGAATTCAAAGAAATTTTAAAGCGGGTAGATTTAATTACCGAAAATAACAACACAATTCCTGATTGGTTTTATCAAAAAATATGGGGACGAAAACAAGAAAATTATCAACCACAAAAATTAGCAAAAATCGGAGTAATTTTAGTATTTTTAGATGAATTAGGATTAGGTCAACAGTTTTGCCAAAAGTTAGAAAAAAATTCTCACCCTTATGTGGAAATAGAATTAGGAGAAACTTTTCAAAAAGTTAGTAATAATCACTATATAATTGCTCCATATATTCAAGAAAATTATCAAAAATTGTACGAATCTTTAGCAGCAGAAAATATCAAAATTGGAGCAATTATTCACCTGTGGCATTATGATAAATATACTGGAAAAATTACTGAACAGAAATTATAGAAACAGCACAACAAACAGGTATTTACAGTCTCTTATTCCTGCTACAAACTTTCGGTAATCAAAACCAAAATTATCCACTCCGACTGTTGTATGTTGCCAATAATAGTCAGTCTCTAAATCCCCAAGAAGCAATTTCCTATCAAAAAGCAACAGTACCAGGTTTACTAAAAACTATTCCCCAGGAAAACCCCCAGTGGCAATGTCGGCATCTAGACTTACCACAAAACTCATTAGAAGTCAATAGCGATCGCATCCTTCAGGAATTAACTATTGATGCTAAAGATTCAGAAGTTGCTTATCGAGATGGAGAGCGTTGGGTATCAGCTTTGGAGAAAATTGACCTACCTTCAAAACCTAAACAACCGTTACCATTCAAAGCAGGAGGAACTTACCTTATTAGTGGAGGTTTAGGAGGAATTGGTGTTGAAATTGCTAAGTATCTCCTGGAACATTATCAGGCTAAAGTGTTGTTATTAGGGCGAACTTCTTTACCAGATAGTAAAAGTTGGGAAAGTTATTTACAGCAAGGAGGTAAACTAGCAGAGAAAATCAAAGGTTACCAACAATTACAAAAATTAGATGGTGAGGTGATTTACCAAGGGATAGATATTGCAAATCAAAAAGCAGTGCAGGAGGTAGTACAGCAAACCTTGTCTGGATGGAACACTCAACAACTGGATGGGGTGATTCATCTAGCAGGGTTGATGCAAGAGCGTTTGCTGATAGAGGAAACACCAGAAAGTTTAGCTGAGGTGTTACGGCCTAAATTATTAGGAACTTGGGTATTACATCAATTGCCAGAATTGCAACCAAAGAGTTTGTTTATCAACTTTTCCTCTATTAATGGTTTCTTTGGTGGCACAACGGTGGGAGCTTATGCAGCAGCTAATAGTTTCTTGGATGCTTTCTGTTACTATCAACGCGATCGGGGTCAGTTACAGAGCTATTGTTTAGCTTGGAGTATGTGGGATGAAATGGGGATGAGTCGGGGTTATCAGATGAAGCAGTTAACTCAAGCTAAGGGATATTTAGCTGTGGGATTATCTCAAGGTATGTCTTCACTATTAGCTAGTTTATGCTACGACCAACCATACTTAATGGTGGGTTTGGATGGTAGTAATCTTAATATCCGCAGGTTTACTACTGTATCGGATACTCTGCAACAATTAACAGCTTACTTTACTACTAATGGTAAGGGTAAACCCAATGTGAGTGTTGTGGAACGTCAGGTACAGGATGCGGTGGGTAAACCTAGTAGTTATGCTGTAGTGGAGTTGGCAGAAATACCTTTAACTAAGGAAGGGGAAATTGATATAGATTTACTTTCTCAGAGTAATTTGGGTCGCTCTACTCAAGAAAGAGTGAAACCTAGAAATGAGACTGAGCGTCAAATTGCTCAAATTTGGCAGGAAGTGTTAGGGGTGTCCCAGGTAGGAGTTGATGATAATTTCTTTGAGCTGGGAGGTAATTCTCTATTGGCAACTCAGGTTATTTCTCGCTTGCGACAGACTTTTGAGAAGGAACTCAATTTAAAGCTTTTATTTGAGTATCCAACTATTATTGGTATAGCTCAAAACCTGGAAGTGCTGCGTCAAGTTGCTCAAAATCAGAGTATATTAACTTCTGAAACAGAAGAAAAGGAGAGGTTTCTTTTATAGAACCCCTGAGTGGATCTTTTAAAAGGAAGAAGGAAGAAGGAAGAAGGAAGAAGAGGGGAAAATATTACAAAAGGAGAAAAATGATAGATAAAAATATCTGAAATAAATTGAAGTAGCTATATTTTAAAATATTTTATGAAGTAAGGAAGAAGGAAGAAGAGGGAAAAATATTACAAAAGGAGAAAAATGATAGATAAAACTATCTGAAATAAATTGAAGTAGCTATATTTAAAAAAAAATTATGAAGATAGACTTTTTTGTTTGTACCATTCTCTTTTAAAATTGGTATAAGCAATCGCTCATCTTTTAAGCATAAATCTAACAAAACATAAAAGTTTTCAACTAAACTTTTACCGAAAAATTGTGCTTTAAAGCCGACCCTGTTAAGGGGATAATAAAGAAAAATTTTCATGATTAGTCAATCCTATTCTTTTCAAGGAGAGGTAATTATTAATTATTCATTATTCATTATTAATTGTTGAAATCTTTCCATCCAAAAATTATATCATGTTCGGATAATCAGTTATAAATAAAATTTTAGCTCTGAGAGTAGGGAAAAGATATTATACTTCTACTTTTCTCCTGACTCCTTTCTCCAGAAATTCTGACTCCTGACTCCTGACTCCTGACTCCTTGATAATTATTTATAAGTATTCAACCGAACATGATATTACTTCTCTCTATAACCCATTTGTACTTAACATAAACAAAACCTAAAGGTGTGATAAAACCATGTTTGATGAGATAAAAGAAATAAATTCTAAGCCTAAGCCATTTGAATTTTATACAGCCAATGAATTGTGGACGAATGAGCATACAGCTAATGTTATGCTGGAATATCATTTAAGTGAAGATATTGACCTTTCTTCTCGAAACAAGGCTTTTATAGACCGCTCCGCTAAATGGATAACTGAATATTTTAACATAGATGAGAACTGCGCTATTGCTGATTTTGGTTGTAGCCCTGGTTTGTATACAACAAGATTTGCCCAAAAAGGTGCATCAGTAACAGGAATTGATTTTTCAACAAATTCTCTGAACTATGCTCAACAGGTAGCAAAAGAAAATAGTTTGAAAATCAATTATGTCAATACAAATTATTTAGACTTTCAAACATCTGAAAAATTTGATCTAATCACCATGATAATGTGTGATTTTTGTGCACTGAGTCCAGAACAAAGGAAAACACTACTTCAAAAATTTTCATCGCTACTAAAACAGAATGGTTCTCTTTTACTTGATGTCTATTCAATAAAAAGTTTCAACAAAAAACAAGAGTCAGCATTTTATGAACATAATCATCTAAATAATTTTTGGTCGTCAGAAGAATACTATTGTTTTGTAAATTTATTCATATATGAAATGGAAAAAGTAAGTTTAGACAAATACACAATCATTGAAAAAAACAAAAAACGTATTGTTTACAACTGGCTACAGTATTTCAGTAAAGAAACACTAAAAAATGAATTAGAAAGTAATGGCTTTGTTGTTAATGAGTTTTTTGCAAATGTTGCCGGAGATAAATATGAATCTAATTTGCTTGAGTTTGCAATTACTGCCAAAAAATATAACAATACTAAATTTTGACACTCCACTCCCAAAATCAAACATAAACAGGACTTACGCAAAGGCAATATATATAGTGTGATGGTGCGTTACGCTAGCGCTAACACACCCTACCAATAGCGTCTATGCCTAAGTCCTAATAAAATCAATTATCATATAAAAATTATTAATTATTTTTCCCTATTCCCTATTCCCTTTTTTCTGGAGATATCTTATGAAAATAGTTGAGTTTATATCTTATTTACAAAATCTAGGTATCAAACTTTGGATAGAACAAGAGCAACTAGGATGTGATGCTCCAAAGGGAGTAATGACACCAGAGTTGAAACAGAATTTAATAGATCGTAAAACAGAAATTATAGAGTTTTTGCGTCAGGGGTATAAAACTCAAGAACAGTTTATTAAACCAGTTTCTAGAGATGGCAAATTACCTTTATCCTTTGCTCAGGAAAGGTTATGGTTTTTGAACCAGCTATTTCCTAATAATCCCACTTATAATTTACCAATTGTTCTGACTATAGACGGTTCTTTAAATATTGTCGCCTTGGAGCAAAGTCTGAACGCAATTATCGAACGCCATGAAACTTTGCGGACTACCTTTTCTGATATCGATGGAAAACCTGTACAGATAGTTGCTCCAGTAACTGACGTGAAACTGCCAGTGGTAGACTTACAAAATAACTACTCGCCCCAGGAACAATCAGAAAAAGTTCAACAGCTAATCAGACAGGAAGCAATGACACTGTTTGACCTAGCTAAGGGACCAGTGTTACGAGTTACTTTGTTGCGACTTGACCCAGAACGTTATATGCTGCTGATAACAATGCACCATATTATTTGCGATCTCTGGTCTTTAGGGATTTTAGTTAAAGAGCTATCTAGTTTCTATGCAGCTTTTTCTCAGGGAAAATTTTCTAATTTACCAGAACTACCTATCCAGTATGCAGACTTTGCTTATTGGCAACGAGAATGGTTTGCTGGAGGGGTGCTGGAAAAACAATTGAATTACTGGAAAAAACAACTGACTGGAGTTTCCCCTGTTCTGAAACTTCCTACAGACTACCCCCATCCTGCTAAACCTACATTTAAGGGTGGGAGCAAGTCTTTTCAAATAAATCTAGATTTGACTAGAAAACTAAGACAGTTAAGCAAAGAGTCAGAAAGTACATTATTTATGACTCTGTTATCTACATTTTTTGTTTTATTATCTCGTTACAGCGGTCAATTAGATTTAGTAGTAGGTTCTCCTATTGCCAATCGCAATCGAGGGGAAACTGAATCATTGATTGGTATGTTTGTCAATACCCTTGTGTTACGAGCTGACTTGTCAGATAATCCCACTTTCCAAGAATTATTAAATCAAGTCAGAGAAACTACCTTAGAAGCTTACGCTCATCAGGATTTCCCATTTGAGAAGTTAGTAGAGCAGCTCAAGATAGAGAGAAATTTAAGTCATAACCCTTTAGTACAGGTAGCGATCGCTCTCCAGAATACTAAAATGGAATCTTGGAATTTACCCGGTTTAAGGGTAAGTCAAATGTTGGATTCTGATTTCACCAGATTTGATTTGGAAGTTCAGTTGATGGAAGTTTCATCAGGTTTGGAAGTATCTTGTAACTACAGCACAGATATTTTTGAGTCAGACACAATAGACCGGATGATCAAGCATTTCCAGGTTTTGTTAGAAGCAGTGGTGACTCATCCAGAACAAAGGGTATTGCAATTGCCAATAATGACACAACCAGAGCTAAACCAAATACTGGTGGAATGGAACGATACCAAAAGAGATTATCCAAAAGACAAATGTATCCATCAGTTATTTGAAGAGCAAGTAGAGAAAACACCAGATGCAGTGGCAGTAATATTTGAGGAGCAGCAACTTACCTACTTCGAGTTAAATTGTCAAGCTAATCAATTAGCACATTACCTACAAAGTTTGGGTGTCAAACCAGAAGTATTAGTGGGTATTTGTGTAGAGCGTTCAGTAGAAATGGTAATTGGTTTGTTAGGTATCCTCAAAGCAGGTGGAGCTTATGTACCATTAGACCCCAGTTATCCAGCAGCACGTTTGAGTTATATCTTGGAAGATGCGGCAGTACCAATATTAGTGACAACTAAATCGGTTTTATCAGATTTGCCACAACATTCAGCTCAAGTAGTTTGTTTGGATAGTGATTTAGAAACACTCCGTTCATCTCAAGAAAATACAGTTAACGAAGTCAGAAGTCAGAAGTCAGAAGTCAGAAGTTGTTTTGGTAACGGGGATTTGAGCAGCTCTCCAAAAACGTTTCACCGATCAATGCGGGGTTTTAGACCTAATTATTTTGATAATCCTGCTATTGGAGTAACTCCTGAAAATTTGGCTTATGTAATTTATACTTCAGGTTCAACAGGACAACCAAAGGGAGTATTAATTTCCCATCAAAATGTCACCCGCTTATTCCGCACAACTGAATCAATTTACAATTTCAATGCTCACGACTGCTCGACATTATTCCATTCCTACGCTTTTGATTTCTCTGTGTGGGAACTGTGGAGCGCTCTGCTGTATGGTGGTCGCCTTGTAATTGTGCCGTACTGGGTTAGTCGTTCTCCCAGAGAATTTTACGATCTGTTAGTCCAACATCAGGTTACTGTCCTGAGTCAAACTCCATCTGCATTCGCTCAACTAATTCAAGTTGATCGAGACTATAGTGTTGATGCTCTCAAACTACGATATATCATCTTCGGGGGGGAAGCTCTACAGATAAAAACTCTTGCCCCATGGTTTGAGCGTCATGGCGATCGATTCCCTCAGTTAATCAATATGTATGGTATTACCGAGACAACAGTCCATGTCACATACCAAATATTGACCAGAGAGAACATAGAACAAGTTAGTAGTCCAATTGGAAAAGCTTTAAGCGATCTGAAAATTTATATCCTCGATCGCTATTTACAACCAGTACCCATAGGAGTAGCAGGAGAACTACATATCAGTGGTGCAGGTTTAGCACGAGGATATCTAAACAAACCAGAATTAACAGCAGAAAGATTCATACCTAACCCTTTTGAAAACAACTCAAAACTTTATAAGACGGGAGACTTAGGTAGATATTTACCCGATGGAAATATAGAATATATTGGTCGCATCGACAACCAGGTAAAAGTGCGAGGATACCGTATTGAAACGGGAGAAATAGAATCGAATCTCACTCAACATCCTAGTGTTAAACAAATAGTGGTATTAGCAAGAGAAGATAACTCTGGTAATAAAAGTCTAGTCGCTTATCTCGTGCTAGAAAGTGAAACTCCAGAACTATCGCAGACAGAATCAATAGGAAAATTGAAACATTATCTGAAACAACGGTTGCCCGAGTATATGATACCAAGTTGGTTTGTAGTCTTGCCACAACTGCCACTGACTCCCAATGGCAAAGTAGATCGTAAGGCATTACCTGTACCAAATGTAGCCAGTAGTGTGTCAACGGAGTATGTCGCTCCCCAGACAGAGACACAGAAAGTATTAGCAGAGATTTGGAAAGCAGTTTTGGGAATAGAAAAGGTAGGAATACATGATCACTTCTTTGATTTGGGTGGTCATTCTTTGATGGCAACTCAGGTTGTGTCTCGGGTGCGACAAACCTTTAATATAGAGTTACCCCTCACAAAGTTATTTGAAAATTCCGAACTGGTGAGTCTGTCTCAGGAAATAGAGGTATATTTAGCTCAAAGTCAACGTATAGAAACAGTAGCCATTCAACCAAGAGATAAAAATGAAAACCCCCCACCCTTATCATACCCACAACAAAGGCTATGGTTTATTGAAAAAATGGATTTGAGTAGCAACGCTTACAATCAGCCATTAACTCTACATCTAGTAGGTAAAGTAGATTATGTCGCTCTACAAAAAAGTATCAACCAAATTATTGCTCGCCATGAAACCCTGAGAACTACTTTCAGTGAAATCAATGGTACACCAGTACAAATAATCAAACCCCCTTTTGAACTACAACTACCCATACAAGACTTAAGTGGGTTAACACCATCTGAGCAAACTGCCAAACTCCAACAGCTACTTCAACAAGAAAATGAACAAACATTCAATCTAGAAATAAACCCTCCTATACGCGCTCAGTTGATCAAACTAGAAACAATAGAACACATACTGCAAATCACATTACATCATATAGCTAGCGACGGTTGGTCACTGACCGTATTATTCAAAGAACTCTCAGCCATTTACACTGCAACACTAGAAGACCAACCATCCCCATTACCACAACTACCAATACAATATGCTGACTTTGCAGTGTGGCAGCGGAACTACTTACAAGGTGAAACTCTTGAAACCCAACTCAACTATTGGAAGCAAAAGCTGCAAGACTTACCTCAACTACAACTACCCACAGACCATCCCCGACCCCCAGTTCAAACCTTTAATGGGGGAGGTATACCGATAAACATATCAGCAGCAGTAACATCAAAAGTTAAACAACTCAGCCAAAAACAGGGAACTACCCTATTTATGACTTTGCTCGCAGTATTCAAAGTATTACTGTTTCGTTACAGTGGTCAAGAAAGCATAGTAGTAGGGACAGCGATCGCCAACCGCAACCGTACAGAAATAGAAGGGTTGATAGGTTTCTTTGTCAACTCCCTAGTCATGTACACAGACCTGGGAGAGAACCCTAGTTTCACAGAAGTATTAAACCGAGTTAAACAAACAGCTTTAGAAGCTTATACTCACCAAGATATACCCTTTGAGAAGCTAGTAGAAGAGTTGCAACCAGAAAGGTCTCTCTCCAAAAATCCCTTGTTCCAAGTAATGTTTGCGGTGCAGCAGGAGGAAATCTTCAAATCATCCTTCAATTTACCTAACTTAGAGCTAAGTTGGTATGAAGGAACTGGAGCTGAAATGACAGTGCGGATGGACTTGGAATTACATCTGTGGCTAGCAGGAGATGAAATCAAAGGATTTTGTGCATATAACCGAGATTTGTTTGAAGTTGAAACTATTAGCAGGATGCTGTCAGATTACCAAAACCTACTATCAGCAGCAGTAGAGACTCCAGAACAACCTATTAGTCAGTTGCCATTAATGACAGAATCAGAACGAGACGAAATACTGGTAGAGCGGAACAACAAGACAAAAGATGACTCCGCAGATAAATTTATCCATCAGTTATTTGAAGAACAAGCCAAGAAAACATCAGATGTATTTGCAGTAGTACCGGATAGTATCAGTGTCTCCAGAGAGTATGTTGCTCCTCAGACGCAGACACAGAAAATATTAGCAGAGATTTGGCAAGAAGTTTTGGGAATAGAAAAGGTGGGAATATATGATAATTTCTTTGATTTGGGGGGTCATTCTCTAACCGCAGTCAAATTAGTTTCTCAGATATGCAGAAATTTCAACATTAGTCTCTCAGTCAAAACTTTATTCTTACACCCAATAATTGCTGAGTTAAGTAATATCATCACAGAATTACTAAACAATAAAAGTGTCTCTCAACAGCAAAGTTCTCAATCAATTAAAAATGACGTTCAGGAAACATTAAAGGATAAATTTGTACAAACTAAAAATTCCGAGTATGTACAATTTGAATCTCGCTCTTTGTTATCTTTATTTGCCGTAGGTAAAATTCCTCCTGTCGATGCTGTAGCTTTAGGCTATTTAGGAGAATATGATGCAGAAATATTTGATTTTAGTCGAGATTATATTATTGAAAATATCTTTGAAAATCTTCCTTTTTGGGTAATGGTCAAACAGACTAATTGGGGTAGAATTGCAATAATAATTTTGCCTCAATTTATTTCTGATTTATATAGCAATCAAGATGATACAGTACAAGTAACTATTGAAGCATTAGAAATGGCTAGAATAATTGGCGCTAAATTTGTTTCTTTGACTGGCTTAATTCCTTCTGCGACTGATTATGGTTTGGCAATTAACAAGGCAATTGCTAATCGTCAGGATTTGCCAAAAATCACGACTGGACATAGAACAACTGGTGCTGCTGTTGTACTTACTATTAAGAAGATATGCGAGGAAGGTGGTCGATATTTAAGTACAGAAAAAGTAGGATTTCTTGGCTTAGGTTCTGTAGGAATGAATGTGCTGCCTTTAATGTTGAAATGCTTACCCCATCCTCAAGAAATTACTCTTTGTGATGTTTATAGTAAGTGGGAACTTCTCGAGAATATTCAACAAGATTTAGTACAGAAATTTGGTTTTAAAGGTCAGATAAATTTGGCATTATCAAAAACAACAGTTCCAGAAGAAATTTACGAGTCTAGTTTAATTGTGGGAGCTACAAATGTTCCAGATGTATTAGATATTATGCAGGTTAAACCTGGTACACTAATTGTTGATGATTCTGGTCCTCATTGTTTTTCCGTAGAGGAAACTATTCAGCGTTTTCAAGAACGGGAAGATATTTTGTTTAGTGAGGGTGGAATGTTGCGATCGCCATTTCCGATCAAAACAACAGTCTATTTACCACCCTCTTTAGAAAAGATAATGAATAATGCTCAAAAAGCAGCAGTTTTTAATTCAAATCCTTTTAATATCATGGGTTGTGTTTTTTCTAGTTTACTCTCATCTCAGTTTGAGCAACTGGAACCTACTGTAGGAATTTGCGATGGAGAACAGTCTCAATTACATTACCAAATTTTGCAAGAATTAGAATTTGAAGCAGGGGATCTACATTGTGAACATTATGTACTTCCAGCAAAATCAATAGCCAATTTTAGACAGCGTTTTGGGTTTGCTTATGGAAAGTCTTATGGGTGAGGGTAGGAGACAGGAGACAGGAGACAGGAGAAATGGGAATCAGCGAGGAGGTAGGAGTAAAAATTGTCAATTTGGGATTTTTCTGCACTTTGGAGGAGGGAAAGCAGAAGGCAGAAAGCAGAAGGTAGAAGGGAAAGAAAAGTTCAAAGGGAGTTATATCATGTCCGGATAATTAGTTATAAAAAAACTTTCTCCTTCAACTCTAGTTCTTCCTCTTCCTTCTTCTTTCTTCCCTCCTGACTCCTGACTCCTGACTCCTGACTCCTAATAAATAGCTTAGTTATTTGTAGCAAACATTTATCGCGCTTGGTATTAGTACCTAATTCTCGGATCGATATAAGCATTTAAAATATCAATAAAAATACTAACTACCACAACAATTCCGGCAAAAAATACAACAATTCCCTGTACTGTAGGATAATCTCGCGAACTAATTGCTTCATATAATCTATTCGCTAAACCAGGCCAAGAAAAAGTTACTTCGGTTAATATTGCTCCTCCTAATAAAGCAGCAAAAGTCAATCCTAAAATTGTAATTACTGGAATCATGGCATTTTTGAAAGCATGAGCAAATAGTATTCTTAATTCAGGAACGCCTCTTGCTCTAGCAGCTTCTACATAATCAGATTTTAATGTTCGTTTGAGATTAATTCTGACTATTCTTTCAAAAATACCACTGAGCAAAATTCCTAACGTTAAACTCGGCAAAGCTAAATAATATATAGAGGTGAAAAAATGACTTATATTACCACTAAAAATACTATCAACTGTGTATAAACCTGTAATACTTGGAGGTGGATTTTCAGTAATAGGAAAACGAGTACCTAAAGGAAACCATTTTAACTGTACTGCAAAAATTAATTGTAAAATCATGCCAGCCCAGAAAGGTGGAACTGCATAAGTAATAATTCCAAATAAACGCCCACCAATATCTAACTTGGTATCAGGGTGAGAAGCTGCAATAGAACCAACAGTAATACCAACAATTAGAGCGATCGCCATACTAAATACTGCTAATTCTACAGTGGCAGGAAAATAATTTTGAATAATTTGCCACACTGACTCCCCGCGAGTGGTCATTGATGTACCAAGGTCAAAACTGAGTAATTTTCCTAGATAATTAAGATACTGTTCCAGTAGTGAGCCATCTAAACCAAGTTCTACTCTTAGAGCTTCTTTTGTTGCTGTTGATACTTTTGGTCCAAGAATAGCATCTACAGGGTCTCCCGGTGTTGCTCTTAATAACAAGAAAACTAATGTACTAATAGTCCATAACATAAGTGGGGCTAATAGCAAACGTATTAATATATAAGAATATAGGGCTTTAGAGCGAGACATTATTTCAAGTTAAAGAAGGAAGAAGGAAGAAGGAAGAAGGAAGAAGTAATATCATGTCCGGTAGCATCGGTCTTGTATAGCAAAGGTAAGGAAGAAGGAAGAAG
>NZ_RCBY01000096.1 GCF_003838195.1 Okeania hirsuta | reverse complement strand
CGCCTGAATAAAGTCTTCATCCATTGGATGCGCTTCATCATCTCCTGCATCTCTCTGGGCAATTTGTTCCTCAAAACGTTGGCGTTGGTCTTGAGGATCGTTTAACTCGGAAAAACCATTGGAATATTCTGTACCGTGAATAAATAACTCGAATCTTTCGACAAAACCTGGTTTGCTATGATGTCTTTTTGCTAACGGACTGACTTCAACTGGAAAATCAATTACAAAAGTAGGTTGAATTAAAGTTGACTCTACTTTTTGGTCGAAAACAGCATATAAAAGATAACCTAAACTTTGTGTTTCTAACTTGGATAATTTTAGGTTTAATTTTTCTACAGCTTTAATAGCTTCTGGCAATTCTAAGTTATCAAAATCTAGTCCTGTTTCATCCTTAACTGCTTCTACCATTGTTTTAACTTGCCAATGTTTGCCAGTGAAATTAGGATATTTTTGACTATGGTCATATTGACGTTCTAAATTAATAATTTGTCCTTGATATTCTATCTCTTTTATATCTCCTAAAACATTGTTCATACAATAACAAATAACATCTTCTACAAAACCCAAAATTTCAAAATAATCTGCATAAGCTTGATAAACTTCTAGGGAAGTAAATTCAGGATTATGGGTACTATCTATTCCTTCATTTCTAAATACCCTACCTAATTCAAATACCCGTTCAAAACCACCACAAATTGCCCGTTTTAAAAATAATTCTGTAGCAATTCGCAGATATAAATCTACATCTAAAGCATTATGATGAGTAATAAAAGGTCGAGCAGCAGCACCTCCATAAATTGCTTGTAAAACTGGTGTTTCTATTTCATAAAATCCAGCATCCCAAAGATATGTACGAATACTTTGTAAAATTTTACTCCGCATTCTAAAACGCTGTAAAGATTCGGCATTTCCAGCCAAATCCATTTCTCGATGACGACGACAAATTTCCGGGTCATTTACACCATAATAAGAGTCAGGAAAAGGAATAATAGCTTTGGAAATAATCTCAAGTTTATTTACCTGAATTGATAACTCACCTCGGTTAGTACGACAACCTATTCCTTCCGCACTAATAAAGTCTCCCACATCCAGAAGTTTTTGTATTTGTTTAAAGCTTAAACCAGGATCTCCCTTAACTAATTTTTTCTCAATTTTAAGTTGAATTTTTCCACTTTCATCTGTTAAGTTAATAAAACCAATACTACCACTATCGCGCTTAGTAGTAATACGACCACAAACTTTTAATAATTTTTCATCAGGGTCTGCTTCCCCTGGTTCTAATTCTTTTGCTGGTGGGGAAAATAGGTCGATAACTTGTTGAGCAGTGTGCGATCGCTCTACTGCTTTACTAGGATAGGGGTCTATTCCCAGGGAGCGTAATTCATCAACTCTTTGTGAACGAACTTCTGCTTCGTTCCTGGTTTCGTTTTTAGCCATTGGTAATTGTATTCTATATTTGGTTAATGAGGTTAGTATAATACCATAGTTTTTCTGTTTCTAGGAGGTGAAAAAGATTAAATTATTCCAAAGTTATTTGGAGGTTAAAAGTTTGGGATTGAAGAAGGAAGAAAGAAGAAGGAAGAAGTAAGAAGGAAGAAATAAAAGTAAGCATTTCCTCCGGAATGCTGCGCAAACAGCCGTCAGCTATCAGCTACTACTTTTAGTTTACTATCAAAGCGTTATTAATTGTCTTACTAGAAAAGTAGGCTCCCTTGACCTTAAAGTCTATTTGAATTTAAACACTGTCCTATATGAGAAAGTCTTGTTGCTGTTAACGCAGTTCCTCCGGAGGAGGCTAGCTGAATGCTAATAGCTGTTTGCGCAGCATTCCGCAGGAAATGCTTGCAAATAAAAAGGAAAAAGTGGATGGGGATAGTCAACTACCTGCTACTTCGTGTCTGATAACCCCAACTAATTAACTAATTGTAAATATCCTGTAGACGGCGAGGTATTCAAGCAAAAATTAAAATATAAAAATGATGTTATTGAAGGTTATTTTTGTTTTTAATAATATTTAAAATATACAAAAAATTAATGGTAAATATTTTTTTGAGAGATCAATATTTTAATTTATGCAGTGAGAAAAGTTTAAGTTTTGAGGTTTTTATAGTTTCAATACTTTCGTAGTGATAGTCATATTTTCTAGACTTATAGTAATGAGCGCTGGTATATTTACAAATTGCAGGAGATGCCCAATAGCTAAAAGTCTTATATTATAGGCAATTTATCCCCCCTGTTGCCTGTTGCCTGTTGCCTGTTGCCTGCGCACAGCGCTATATTTAGAATACTGCTTCACGCATCTTATATGAAATACAAAAAATCGTGCTACTTACCGAATAATTAAGGTTTAAAACCTCTCCTTTAAAGGAGAAACAATGAATTAATTTTTCTGTTCGTCAATCAATTCCGTTTTCAACAATTAATAATTAATAATTAATAGTTATTAATTGTTGAAGAATCTTCTCATTTCCCCCTACTCCCCCACTTCCTTCCGTATCCGTGTATCCGTGCCATAATCGGTGTGAGCCACTCCCCCGCTCTCCTACTGACGCTTTCCCAAAGCAGCAGGAGGGGTAGATTTTCCTGCTAAACCAATTAAAGCTAACAAAGCAATAACATAAGGTAACATCTCTAAAAATTGATACGGAATATTCAGATTAAAAGCTTGAACTCTTAATTGCAAAGCTTCTGTTGCTCCAAATAATAAACAAGCTAAAACGCTATTCACTGGATGCCATCTACCAAATATTATGGCTGCTAAGGCAATGAAACCTTTTCCACTACTCATTCCTTCGGTGAAAAATTTTACATGAACTAATGCTAAATAAACTCCTCCTAAACTTGCCAAACAACCGCTAAAACCTACGCTTAAATAACGCACTAAACTAACAGATATTCCTGCTGTTGCTGCTGCTTGAGGATATTCACCAACTGCTCTTAATGTTAAACCCCAACTGGTATGAAAAATGATATAAGTAGAAACGGGAATTAATAGCAAAAGTAGATAAAATAATAGGTCTTGATTGAATAATATTCCCAAAATTTGCAAATGTTTTAATCCCAAAAAATTGATATTTTCAATACCTGGTAGAGCAATTGTGCCACTGTCAAATAATACCCTAGCTCCATAAGCAGTTAATCCCGATACTGCTAAATTTATTGCTAAACCTGAAACTAATTGATTGACTTTTAAACTGACACAAAGATAGGCATGAATTAAGCCTAAAATTCCCCCTGCAAAAATTGCTACTAAAGTTCCTATCCAGACATTTTCAGTGGAAATAGAAACAGCCGCACTGATAAAAGCACCTGTTAATAACATTCCTTCTAAAGCAATGTTTAGAATGCCGGAACGTTCGGAAAATATTCCACCTAAAGCAGCAAAAGCTAGAGGAACAGAAAGTCGAATTGTGGCAGATAAATAATCAGAGAAAAAATTGATATTTGTCATTTTAGTCCAGTAGGGTGCGTTAGACCGCTAAAATTTAGACTGTGGGTGGCATTTAACAACCCGTCGTAACGCACCATTTGAGTTGTGTCCACTACAGCAACACCCAAACAATTATAACTTTTTGTTGGGGGTTGCACATTATGGAATGATATTACCAAAAATTAGTTTAGACTTTAACTAAAAAAAACTATTAATTAGTCATTCTAGCAATTATCAAATCCAAAATCCTGTTCATCAAAAATATAAAATCATTCGTCACTGTGCAACGCCTTTTGTTGGGTTTCCTTTGTCAACCCAAACTACAAAATGCTTAAATTGTTACTTAATTCATTCTGACTCCTGACTCCTGTCTCCTGACTCCTTTTTTAAACTTAATTGTTACTTAATTCATTCTGACTCCTGACTCCTGTCTCCTGACTCCTTTTTCAAACTTATTGCTAAAAACAACACTGTTAAACCTTGAATAGCATAAACAATAGTTATCGACACCCCCGCACTCCGCTGCATCACATTTGCCCCACTCCTGAGAACGCCAAAAAATAAGGATGTTAAAATTACTGCTAGGGGGTTGCCCCGACTTAATAATGCTATGGCGATCGCGTCAAAACCATAACCAGGAGAAAAGTTTTCAAACAACCGATATTTTGCTCCTAATACTTCTGCACTTCCTGCTAAACCTGCTAAACCACCTGATAAACCCATGACTGCGAGAATAGTCTGGTTAACAGAAATTCCGGCGTAACGAGCTGCGGTAGGGTTTTGCCCGACAGCATCTACTTGATAACCGAAAGCTGTAAACGACAACACCACGGCTAAAATCATCGCAATAGCTAACCCCAATAAAATTCCACCATGAGCTTGAGTTTTCGGCAAAATTATCGGTAAACGCGCTGACTCGGCAATTAGAGGAGTGTACGGACTGGGGGCGTCGGGGGCGATAAGTGGTTCATTTACCATGTAATTGACAAAATTTTGAGCGATGTAATTTAGTAGTAGGGTAGTCAACACCTCGTTTAAACCACGGGCAACTTTGAGATAACCAGCGATCGCTCCCCAAAATGCTCCGAGAAGAAAACCTGCTGTCAATGCTAGGGGTAAATGTATCCATATTGGGATGTTAGGTAAATATAGTCCGGCGACAACACTACCTAAAGCACCCATATAAATTTGCCCTTCCCCACCGAGATTAAATAAACCCGCTCGTAATGCTATTAATATTCCTAAACTTGCTAACAATAGTGGGGTAGTTTTGCTGAGGGTATCGCTGAAACCAAAGTAGGTGGTTAGAGATTCTTGGAATAGTGCAGTATAGGCAGTTACAGGGTTGGTTTTTGCTAGCAGCATTAGAGCTGATCCTGTTAACAAGGCGGCGAATACGGCGAATATTGGGAGTAGAATTTTCTGCATCAGTGACTTTTTTTATAACGTGCTTATCCAAATATCATACAACTGGTAGCTGATAACTGATAACTGATAACTGATAACTGAATAACCTGCTCCTGTTAATAAGGCGGCGAATACGGCGAATATTGGGAGTAGAATTGACTTGAGAATTTTCTGCATCATTTTGTAGTAAATCGTAGGTTGGGTTAAGCGACAGCGCAACCCAACATATACCTAGAGTTTTCACCTGATTTTTGAAGATACTTATTTGGCTGTTTTGTTGGGTTTCCTGCGTCAACCCAACCTACATAATACTCAAAATTTTATCTTAATATTATCAGCAAAACTTGTAGGGTGCGTTAGACGGCTTAAATTCAGAATCTCAAAGACATTTAAAAATCCGTCGTAACGCACCATTCATTGCATAAGATTACTTAACGGTGCGTTACGGCGCAATCTCATGTTTGATAGTTCAAAGGTAATTTCTGGTAAGCGCCTAACGCACCCTACTGGACTAATATTTAAATCTGCAAAATAATCTATAATTTCGTTTAAATCTTTACTTGCAGAGGGAGCAATAATATAACGATTCATACTTATTGTTGACAAGATTGACGTAACTTTTATTTCAACTGATTAACAACAATTTCTCCCTCTATTCCTTCACCTCGTCTGATTTATTCAATAGCTATATCTACTTTTTATTGAGTTTATTCTATCCATGTTTGATAAGTTCTGTCTCGTTCTTCTAATAATCTAAAAGCTTCGAGAATGACTTCATTGGCATCTTGATATCTGCCAGTTTTTAGTTTTTGTTGGATAAACTCAATTTGTTCTGAATTTAAAGTAATATTCATTGCTAATTTTTACATTGTTTCTCTTTTTCGCGGATTTTTTATAGACTCTAATTAGAAAATTTTGACAATTTAAGTAGCAGTTTGTCGCCAGATTTTTGAGAAAATTATGGTTATATTTAGAGTATGTTAATGATAACATGAAGGGGGCTATTTGTCTAGAAAAATCATCAATTTAATGTGATGTTTGTGTAAAATCGTAGGTTGGGTTAAGTGGCAGCGCAACCCAACATCTACCTGGAATTTTCACCTAATTGGCTTTCTGTACCATTATGGTTGCACCACCACCGTTGATTTTTGTTGGGTTTCCGACCTCAACCCAACCTACACAATGCTAATTTTTGGAGATATTTATTTGGTTGTTCTGCATGGCAATGGTGAGGATATATATTTTTTAATTTATCCCTACTTCCAGTTTCTCAAACTCCTATGCACGACCACCTATTTTTGTTGGGTTTCCGACCTCAACCTAACCTACACAATACTTATCTCAATATTATGTCTGTTTTTGTTCGTCCACAATAAAAACAATAAACCGTAGGTTGGGTTAAGCGGCAGCGCAACCCAACAGATAACTTCTCGACTTGCTGTACCATTATGGCTGTATCACCAGCGTTGATTTTTGTTGGGTTTCCGACCTCAACCCAACCTACACAATAATTACTGAAACGCTTATATGTTACAGCCTACAAGTCTCTGTGCGAGAGAAGAACACAAAACCAACAAATCTATACTGCCCCCCAATCGATACCCACCTGCGACAGGAAGGTGTCCTAAGTAATGCGTATCTGTACGAAAAGTTAGGTCGTCATAAATCACCCACCGTTCCTCCTCTCCTTCCCCTTCAAGCCATCCCACTTGTTTTGCAAATGCTACCGATACTTCTCTATTATACTCTTTCATACCAGCCAACTTCTGATAAATTTTGTTTTGCACAGAAAAGCCAAACTTACCATCACTATATCTTACCCAAAGCTGGTCTATTATGTGGAGGTCTTGGCAAGGAAATTTCTCTATGTCTTCTACATCTAGCCCACCTTGACTCTCTCGTCCTGCAACTTGTAACATAACATCAAGGGTTTCTTCATCTGCTTCTCTCCACTTCTTAGCAGCTAGGAACTCACGCAGTTTAAAATACTTAGAAGGTAAACTTTGTTGTGGAGGTAAAACTTCCAGGAGTTTTTGAATCGAACCATTTTCAAAAATATACTTTTTGCCAGATTTTTGCTCATTATCCAATGTCATTTCAGAGCAAAGTAATTGTTGAATTTTAGGGTAATTTTTCAGCCAATAATTTGCATTTCCTGTTTCCTGAACGCTGGGTTTATATTCAGGACTAAGTATGATGGAATTAGTTGATAGAATAGATTTATCAACAGCATCTTTTTCTAACTCAGCAAGTAATTGATAATTATTCTTTAGTTCCAAAAGAAGACGGGGATATCTAAGGGTAATAGCAGTAAACTTACCTATTTGTTCTACAGTTATTGTTTCTCTTTCAGCAAAAGTTACTCCAATAGAATAATAAGCAATATAAATTCTGAGTCTCAGTACATTAATATATTGTTTTATACGACGGGGATTATAATCAAAAAAAGGAGCAACCATCTCTATAACTTGAGCAAGGCTTTCTGAATCTAAATCTTTTTCAATAATTGGGAAAATAGGTAAATCTAGAGATGAAGTCTCAGCCTCTTGAGATTCTGAATTTTGTTCTGAAACAGAAGACTCTTCTGCCTCTGTTTTTTCCGCTTCTTTTTCTTTTAGTGAAAATATTCTGTCTTGAAATTTTTCTATCCATTCTTTTGCATCATTAAACCTTGCATAAAAGTCAAATACTTCAGCAATTAAACTATAAGGAATCCAAAAAAAGTATTTTTCTTGTTTTTCTGGAGAAGTTTTTATGTCTGATATTTTCTCAACAAAACTATCCAATGTCTTTTGAGAAGGTACAGGAACAGAGAATGATAATTGCACAAACTTTTCCAGAAAACTAAAACCATAATCAACCTTTTTACTCAACTTCTGAATTTCATTTTCCTCTGCTTCATTTTCAGCGATCGCTGAAGCTAGAAAAGGAATAACTCCTCTTTGTTTAAAACTTATTGCTGCTGCCACCTTTTCTCTATCCATACCCAAGATAAAAATTATCTTTGGGTCATTAGAAATCATCATATTTAGAGCTTGTAATAAATCGGCAGATTTATCCAACTCACAACGGTCAAGGTCATCAATAAAAACATAAATCTTCCCATTGAGGAATTCTCTTAACGCCAACATTCCAAGACACAACCGGAATAGCCAAAATAATACCAATAATCAATAAAACTATCATTAAAGTTTGAATAGCTTTCAACGGTTTTCCTTTGAAATTCAAACGATAAAAAAATAGCCTCAAAGCATCCCCACTGTTAATCACAAAATCAGATAAATTACGATTATTAGACAATTGTTCTAAAAAAGATAGAGCAAAAGTTGCCCAAAGAGATTCAGATTTATCATGTCGCCAAGCATTAAACCAAACTGTTTGAGTTTCTTGTTTGAATTTTAATCTGAAAAGTTCATAGATATCTGATACATCGCTGAAAATAATCCGGTCTTTTTTAATTTTCTGCCAAACTTTCTTTGACTCTTCCCGATCTAATTCTTTAGACTTCTTTTTAACTTCAGATTCAAGTTGTTTCATAAAAGAAGATTTACCGCTACCCCATTCACCTTCAATAGAAATAGTTAGTGGTGGTTTAGTATCTTTATGAGTCAAAAATTCAGTCATTGCTATGACATAAGGAGTAAAACCAAGGTAGTCATTTGTCTCTGGTTGGTCTCCTAGCGTATTATTTGGTTTTGAATTTTCTGTAGATTCTGGCATAATTTTAAAAGTCAATAATTAAGGAACTGTAATTCTAATGCTTAGAGAACAAAAAAAGGTTGATTTAAAAGTTATTCTCAAAGAACGTCTGAAAATTTCAGACTCGGAAATTGCCGAATTTTGCCAACGCTGGAATATTATTGAATTAGCCTTATTTGGTTCAGTATTGCGAGAAGATTTTCACCCTAATAGTGATATTCATATTTTAGTAGTTTATGATTCTTCTTGTTAGTTAACATTGTCAAAATTATTAGATATGCAAGAGGAATTAGAAATAAAGTTTGGATGTATAGTTGATTTAGTAGAAAAAGCTATGATTAAAAATCCCTATCGTTTAGCTAATATTTTAAAGACTTATCAAGTAATTTATGCAAAATAATAATAGAAATATTGCTTCAGTTTGGGATATGGTACAGGCAATTCGTCGAATCCAGGAATTTACTACTGATATAAATTACAGTGAGTATTCAGAGAGCATTTTGATACAAAGTGCAGTAGAGCGTCAATTTGAAATTTTGGGTGAAGCTGCACGTCGAATATCTTTAGAATTTCAACAATTACACCCTCAGATAAATTAGCGCAGTCTTATTGGTTTAAGAAATATTATTGCTCATCACTACGATGAGGTAATATCAGAAATTTTGTGGGGAGTTATTGCATCAGATATTCCTCTTTTATTAGAGCAATTAGAGGTTTTATTGCCTCCTCTTTCTAATGAATGAAAATGTTGGGTTTCGCTACCTCAAAAATTGTGTTACTTATATGATATAATCAACCAGCAAAATTATCAGCAATTCAGGAAAAAAAGTCGATTATGGCAACTTATTTAATCACAGGAACTAATCGTGGTATTGGACAAGAATTATGTAAACAAGTTCATAGTAAAGGTGACAAAGTAATTGCTGTTTGTCGTCAATCTAATCAAGAATTAGAAAATCTAGGAGTGCGTTTAGAAACTGGGGTAGATATTACTTCTGAAAAAGATGTTGCTAACTTAGTTAATCGTCTAAAAGGGATCAAATTAGACGTACTAATTAATAATGCTGGAATAGTCGAAAGAAATTCTCTAGATGATTTAGATTTTGATAGTATTCGCAAACAATTTGAAGTTAATGCTATAGGAACTTTACGCCTAACTCATGCTTTATTACCCTTGATGGAATCAGGCTCAAAAATTGCTATTATTACGAGTAGAATGGGTTCAATTGATGATAATACTTCCGGTGGTACTTATGGTTATCGAATGTCAAAAGTTGCTGTTAGTATGGCAGGTAAATCTTTATCTGTCGATCTAAAACCACAGGGAATTGCTGTAGCAATTTTACATCCTGGTTTAATTAGCACTAGAATGACAAGTTTTACAGGAATATCTCCAGCAGAAGCAGCAGAAAATTTGTTAGCTAGAATTGACGAATTAAACTTAGAAAATACAGGTACTTTTTGGCACGCAAAGGGTGAAGTATTGCCTTGGTAGTATAGCGCTGTGCGCAGGCAACAGGCAACAGGCAACAGGCAACAGGGGGAATAAATTGCCATTGAAGAAGGAGACAGGAGACAGGAGACAGGAGACAGGAGGAAAATTACATGGGGATTCGCTCCCCCAAGTAATTTTGAACACCCCCGTTGACCGTGGGGTATTAAACCCACAAAGAAAATGATAATATAAGACTTTTAGCTATTGGGCACTTCCTGCAATTTGTAAATATACCAGCGCACAGTACTATAATACTATAACCCTACGCACAAGTCAGAAGTCAGAAGTTAGAACTCAGAAGTAATCCCTGACTAACTTTGAGGATTTATAGATGTCTTCCTTGTTTCTGTTGTAGATAACTAAATTCCTTCTTTCTTCTTTCTTCTTTCTTCTTCCTTCTTCCTTCTTCACTCAAATTCTACATTTTCATAAATATCTGACAAAGAGATTTGAAATTCCACTGAACTTAAAGATAAAATAGCTCCATCACTTTCATATTCTGATAACCACCATTTGCCATCCTCAGTTTTGCTAAACTGTTCGACATAATATCTGTATTGGTCGATGAGAATATATTCCCGCAAACTATTTACTCTCCGATAATACTCAAATTTTTGTCCCCGGTCGTAGCTTTCTGTCGATCGCGATAATTCTTCGATAATTATCTGAGAATTAGTAATAGTATCTTGTCTACCTTCAGCATAAATAACTGGAGTGGCAATGACCATTATATCTGGATAGGTGTAGATATTTTTTGTTGGTATTGACAAGCGTAGATCGCTCATAAAAGTTTCATAAGGTTGCCCTTTAATGCCATACTTTAATGTTGCGTAAAAGTTACCAACAATTCGATTGTGATTTACAGTTCCTCCAGTCATGGGTATTATTTCTCCATCACGATATTCACTTCTAAATTCAGCAGTTTTTTCCTGCTCTAGATACTCTTCGACATAATAGTAAATTTGAGTTGCTTGCATTTAATTTTCTCCTATTCAACTATCATAATACTAACAGTTTATTTCTTAAATTTGAAGTAAAAAGGAAGAATGAAAAATATTACGTTGTCTGAGTTTTAAGCATTTATTAGAAGTCAGAACTCAGCAGAGAAATGAGATTCAAATCCCATCCTATTTATAGTCCAGTAAGGTGTGTTTTGCTGTCGCATAACTCCGTTAACGCTCCGCGACATGTTTGCGGAGCATGACTATCAGAAAAAGCAGTAGCGTAACTGAGTAAAACCCTATATCTATTGTCATTGCGTAACTCTTATTATTATTATTATTATTATGTTTGCTTCTCCCTGTACGGACGTTGCATGGAACGTCCGTAACCACTCCCCCTCCTGGGAGGGGTTAAGGGTGGGTTCCCCGCTTAAGAAAATTCTGTCGATCGCTGGATTTAGTATTACAATGAATATATCAACAAAAACTATGTGATTAAAATTATATTATGCAAAAATTTGTTAGTCTATTTTCCCTCATAGCATTATTACAATTACCAATAATTGTTCAAGCTCAAGAAGAAATAGTAGACCCCATAGAAAGAGTAGTTTCTGCAGGATTAATGACCAAAGATGCAGCCGGAAAATTTAATCGCAATGAAATTATTAGTAGAGCCGAATTAGCGTCAATTTTAGTCAAAACATTTGATTTAGAAAAACGTGAATCTTCCCAGAAACAAAATGTTGAATTAAAAGATGTTTCTTCAGATTATTGGGCTTATAATGATATTCAAATTGTCCTCAAAAATGCTGTAATGAGTGGCTATCGTGAGGGAATGTTTTTTCCAAATTATAAAATTAATCGGGCAGAAGCATTTGCGATTTTTGCTCAAGCTTATGGTGTTTTTCAGTTTCCTGAAGAAAATACTAAAAAGCTATTAAATAATTACCCAGATTCAGATAAAATCCCGAGTTGGGCAAAAAAATCAATAGCAACAGCATTGTATGAAGGTTTTGTGAATACTGAACCAGGTACAAACAACATAAATCCTTTAGAACCGATGACTCGTGGAGATATGGTTTATGTTTTGAATGCTTATTTAGACCGTCAACAACGCCCTGCATCTCTTCCCTGGAATGATGATTTGGTTCCAGGTGCAACCAGGTAATATTCAGAAGGAACAAGGAAGAAGGAAGAAGGAAGAAGGAAGAAGGAAGAAGGGAATGGGGATAGTCTTCGACACACCATTTCGTGTCTACAAACCCCAACTAATTGTCAACACCGCGAGTGAAGGCAGGGTATTAAACTCAAAATAAAAAGATAAAAAAAGTGGATATAAACAAGGTGAAATTTAAGTATCAATTCCAAATTGAAAAAATTACAAATTATGGCAGTAACAATTATTTACTCCTTGAGCAAATATTGAAACTTATAACCAACTTCCCAAACTGTTTTTATCTACTCAAAATTATATGTAGTTTCAAAGCACTATTACAAGTTCAATAATGTTAAATTAAATATATTTTATCCGATGGCAAAAAAACGAATTTTACTAATAGATGACGAAGAAGATATTAGAGAAGTAGCCCAACTTAGCCTAGAAATAGTAGGTGGTTGGCAAGTAATTACAGGTAGCTCAGGTAGTGAAGCTGTTGCTAAAGCAGAAGTAGAACAGCCAGATGCTATTCTCTTAGATGTAATGATGCCTGAAATAGATGGATTTTCTACTCTTAAACAACTACGAGCTAATCAGGCCACTCAGCAAATTCCAGTAATTTTCCTGACAGCGAAAGTTTGTTCGGAAGATCGCCATCAATTTTTGCAGTTGGGAATAAATGGAGTAATTAATAAGCCTTTTGATCCTATGTCTCTGGCAACTGAAGTAGAGACAATTTTGGGTTGGGTTCCATAGTAGTAATACCATTTCTCAAAAACTGTTCTACATTTTCTTGAGTGGGGAGTAGGGTAGTAGTGGAGAATTAAACATGAGAATCATTAACATTAACTGGGCTGCTAATTAGCAAAAAAATTATTATACCTGTATTAATTACATAATAACTGAAGTTTTATCGAAAAATAGTATTAATGAGTGGGAATTGGTTTAATTACTTTAAATTGACTACTGACTACTGAATACTGACTACTGACTACTTCTTCAAGTTCAAAAAACTCTAAACATTAGTGTCTAAAAATTACGCAGAAAAAAAAATTTGATATAAACTAAAGTAATATATTATGCAAAGTCACTCTGTAGACTTAATATATGTCAAACTGGGAATTTTTGCTACAGAAAGAAGGCGATAGAACCTGGCTACCTCTAGAATCATCCGATGTGGAGATTCTAGAAGGTCGTTATCGGATTGTGGCTCATACCCATATAGCCAATACAGAAGTCCAAATTCAGATTATTCACGATTCTCTCGAAGAAGTTCCACCCTTAAGGCGAGTTCAGAAACGTTCTAGTCTTACCCACTCTCAAGGTCTAATCTCTATTATCCCTTTTACCCGCCTCAAACCTGGTAAATGGGAATTTCGTTGTCAAAGTAAACCAACTACATCATCTGTCAAAGCAAAACAACATATTGTCCATTTAGAAGTATTGCCCACTGATTATGATGATTCAGATTTCTCACAAACACTAGATGTTCAGAGTCAGGAACTATATCCATTAGTAGATTCAGAAACTCAGGAAAATGAGTTGATTGCTAATGAAAATATATCTGTTTTTTCTAGTAAAATAAGCTCCATAGATCATCCAGAAGAAAATACAGAAAAAAAAGACTTTGAATTAACAACTAAATCAGATGACATAGAATTATTGGATGCTCAGATTGAAGAGAAAAATTCCACTAATTTACTAGATGATGAGGAAGAAGATTCAAGTATTCAAGCTCAAAACCAACTCGAAGAACAAAGTCATCCATCAGACATTAAAGATACAGAGGAAAAATTAAAAGAACTAACTGAAACTCTCAGACATAATTCATCAATACTTGGGCAAGTTGAGCAACAACAAGCAATAGAACAAGCAATAGAATTAGAGGCAAATCAACAGGCAGATACCAACATCACTAATCAGACTAACTCTACTATAAATTATCCTTTACAACTAACCTTAAACCAAGCATCTTATACTGCTCAACCAGGAGAAGCTTTAATTATATCTGGTCAAATAATCTTAGATAATCAAGCTCAAAATATTCAATCTACAGAAGGTTTAAATCACCTTATATCCCAGAATACTTTAACAAAAAATGATTCCTCCATTCCAGAAAATAATACTCCAATAGTTAATGGTAATTTAAAAATTTGTCTGCGTAATCCTCAAACTTCAGAAATTTTAATTGATATACAACAAGCTCTACCAGAACAAGTTACACCTATTATATTTGCTTGTACAGTCAATGTTCCAGAAAATATTAAAACTCGTTTAATATTAGGGCAAATTATCCTCACAAATAATACAGCTACTTTAGCTAATACATCTTTTACAATTACAGCCCCACTACAGAATTGGTTAACAGCAATTGATGATAATTTTACTGAAGATGACTATCAGGAAATGGCTGCAAAAATAACTCAGGCAGCAAGAAAATCAGAGCAAAAATCTCCTTCTTTTCAGGAGTTAGTAGAAAAAATTAATCAAGTTAAACCCCAGAAGGAATCTGATATAGAACAACCCTTACCACCACAGATATATCAACCTGTTGAAGGAGAGGAAGATTCTGGAACACTAGAGTTACCAACCTTTGGAAACCCACCACCGGAAACAATGGCCAAAGATAAGACTCTGATTAATGAGTTGCTGGCCAAGTCAAATGCTCCTCAAGATTCAGATGAATTAGATGATGTCTGGGAAGATTCAAATAAACTTTCAGAGCGGACAAGTTTACAAGCAGAAGAAATAGAAGAGTCAGAGTCGGAGTCGGAGTCGAAAACTACTGAGGAAGAGGAAGTTTATTCTATAAATCAGCAAAACCTTGTTCCCTTTCCGACAAAATTTGCTCCTAGAAAAGAGGCATTTAAGGCTTTGAATTTAGAGGATAGATTTTTTTCTCGGCTGAATTCTTTGGTTAATGATTCTGAGTTGTCCCAATGGATGAAAGCTTCTTCTTTATCTCCAACTGAAGAATTAGAGAATATATCAGAAGATAAACATAAAACTGGAACAGATAAGTTGCAAGATAGTGACTCTATAAATACGATAGTTGATGATGAAGAACTTGCCAGTGACAATTCTGATGAAATTAATTGGGAAGCACAAGAGTTTGTTGTTGAAGATGAACAAATAGAGCAGCAAGAAAAACAATGGAATGATGATTTAGCAAATATTTCTCAACCAGAAGATGAATCAATTTCTAGACAACCTTATGTTTTACCAGACGATCAACCAGTGCCAGTGCCTCATTTAGAAGTACTGGCTAAAGATGTAATTGCTGGAAAAGATGTAAAAGTTAGAGTACAATTACCGGAGGGTTTGCCTGGTATTTATGTTAAGATTTGGGTTTACGACCGCCAAGCTCAAACAATAGTTGCAGGACCACGTTGGTTAACTGACTTTATTCCTAATGGCATGGGGCAAGTAGAGGTAATTACAGAACTGTATATTGCTTATGGTTGTTTAGAAATAAAAATTGAAGCGATCGCAGCCGAAGTACAAACTAACCGCGAGAGTCATAGAACAGTTATTGAACATTTGGTAGTTCCTCCTCCTCCTCCAATTTTACCTTTTGATGATTTGAACTTGAGTTAGACATTTTTTGTAAGTGAGTTCTTGGGCAAGACCAACTGGTAGGTACTAAAGCAGGCCAACCTTTGCGTAAAGCTTCTATACAGACAGCATGAACTGTTAATTGGCAGTCTAACATTTCGACCCCTTCTTTTTCAGCTTGTTTCTGGCTAATTTTCGTTATAGAATCATCGTTAAATTCAAAAGTTTTATGGCATTGAAGACAGACTATATGATGATGTTTACGATGGTTAGGGGAGTTAATCTCATAATGTTTGTGTCCTTCAGCTAATTCTAGTTCCCGCAAAATACCTACTTTTGTCAAGAGATGTAGGGTTCGGTAGACAGTAGAAAGGCTAATTTTTTCCTGTTGATATAACAACAGATTATATATTTCTTCTGCATTTAAGTGTTTACCTTGAGGTAAGTGTTGAAACATTTGTAAAATAGTCTCCCTTTGGGGAGTCAAACGCCAACCTCTTTGATTTAGTTCAGACTTAAGTGAATCATGCTGATAGAATACCATTTTTATGATTGCCCAGATTTGCTTCTGAATAAATGCATTACTACATATTAGAAAATATATACTTATTGAGAGATTTTTGCAAGAGTTAATTGGCCTCAAGGCTGACACCGTTTCATGGAAGTCAGAAGTCAGAAGTCAGAAGTTAGATTCGATCAGCTAAAAACTTTGACAAGACAATAGCTTTAGGCAATTATTTGATATTTAAAGAAGCGAAACTATTTGTAACATCAGGTGTAATATCATGTTCAGTTGAATACTTATAAATAACTTAGCGAGGAGTCAGGAGTCAGGAGTCAGGAGTCAGGAGGGAAGAAAGGAGAAAAATCAAGATAATTTCAGTATTTCAAGATAATTTCAGTATTTATTTGGTACTGTCAGTTCTGAAATTTTATTTATAACTGACCCGTCCGAACATGATATAAAATCAACCATTATTTCAGAAATAGACATCTGGTAAAAATCAAAAATAAAATTAATTATCGTATAGAAATTATCAATTATTTCCCCCTCCATACCTATTCCCTATTCCCTATTCCCTATTCTCTGGAGATGTCTAATGAGACTTGATATTAGCTGAGAGCTAAATGGAGTGTAGTTGCCAAATTCAAAGATAAAAAAATTTCTACTACTACCTTTTCATATTATGTCTGCTTAATTAATTATAAAAAAATCCTAAAAGCTATACATCCGTAGATTATTTAATTATTTATTAACAACTAAATATGATTTTTCGTATTTCATATTACTTCTGCTGTAATATTATGTCCGGTTGATTACTTATAAAAAAAATTAGGGAGGAGTCAACCCACCCCTCGCCCCTCCCCCTCCCAGGAGGGGAAGTCAGGAGGACCGAGTCAGGAGGGAATAAAGAAGCAAGAAATAAGAGGAGGAAAAGGAGAAAGTTTTTTTGCTCGCTAATTATCCGGACATAATATAAGTTCTCAGCACAATTGTTTATAAAATGTCTAAATAATTAGAGAATAATAAAGTAACTATAAAAGTGCAGAAAAATACAAAAACTGAGGGGGTGCATCTCACTATTTGCAAAAATACTTTTTTCCTATATATTCTCTATTGCCTGTTGCCAGATAAGCTGTTGCCTAAAAGCGATAATTTTTTGGCTTTATTCAAAATTGAGATGCACCCAACTAAGGACTAATTGTTAATTTTTATATGACACTTCCAAGGAGTACTAAATAATGCTTTAATAACATACTTGGGATTAATCTAACTTGCCTAGTTTATAGAAAAAAGGCCATGTTTAGAGAGTGAATGTACAAGCAAAGATTAAGAAAGCATATTGGCTTAATATTCGGAATATTAGGTGGGTTACGGTGGCACCATTTTAGCTGTGTCACGCCACTATGCCTAGATTTAATATTCCTTTTACAAACAGTCTCTTAGAGCTAATTAATCAGATTTTGTCCCGAAAATTCGATCAAAATATCCATAATCAATCAACAACTTAAAAAATGAATGAAGAAAAACGTCAAGCATACTGGCGTGCCAACAAAGCATTAATCAGAAACTTGCTAATAGTTTGGGCTTTAGTGTCAATTGTTTTTAGCATTTTATTAGTCCAACCCTTAAATGCAATTCAATTCTTTGGTGTCCCCTTGGGTTTTTGGATGGCACAACAAGGTTCAATTTATGTCTTTGTCATCTTAATTTTTACTTACGCCATTCAAATGGATAAACTCGATAAAAAATACAACATGGACAAACTCGATCGACAATCTAATACTGACAGGAGAGACTAAATGACTGTAGAAGTCTGGACATTTATACTCGTTATTATTTCCTTCATGGGTTATCTGTACATTGGATGGCGATCGCGAGTTAAAGATAGTAAAGGTTTTTTTGTCGCCGATCAAGGTGTACCTGCTATTGCTAATGGTGCTGCTACTGGCGCTGACTGGATGTCTGCTGCATCATTTATTTCAATGGCAGGGTTAATTTCTTTTTTGGGTTATGATGGTTCCATCTATCTAATGGGATGGACTGGAGGTTTTGTACTATTAGCACTACTACTTGCTCCATATCTGCGGAAGTTTGGTAAATATACAGTACCCGATTTTGTAGGCGATCGCTACTACTCAAATGTTGCCCGCATCGTTGCAGTTATTGCTGCTATCTTTGTCTCTATGACTTATGTTGCTGGGCAAATGCGCGGTGTCGGTATTGTTTTCAGTCGCTTTTTGCAAGTTGATATTGGTACTGGTGTTGTCATTGGGATGATTATTGTTGCCTTTTTTGCCATCTTAGGTGGAATGAAAGGCATCACTTGGACTCAAGTCGCCCAATATACTGTACTCATTGTTGCTTATCTGATTCCAGCTATTGCTATTGCGACAGTTATTACAGGTATTCCCATTCCTCAATTTGCTTTTACTTTCAGCGATATTGTCGAAAAACTAAATCAGGTTCAGGTAGATTTGGGTTTCCAAGAATACAGTGCTGCTTTTACTAACAAAAGTATGCTTGATGTTTTGTTTATCACTATTGCGCTGATGGTGGGAACTGCTGGTTTACCTCATGTTATTGTTCGTTTCTACACAGTTCCTAATGTAAGAGCTGCTCGATATTCTGCTGGTTGGGCATTATTGTTTATTGCTATTTTGTATACAACTGCTCCTGCTTTAGCTACTTTCGCCCGATATAACTTAATTGACAGTTTACACAACAAAACTTTGGAGGAAGTGCAACAGTTAGACTGGGCAACAAAGTGGAAAAATACCGGTTTATTAGAATTTACCGATAAAAATAATGATGGTAGTTTCCAACTAACTCCAGATATAGAGACTAATGAAATTAGGATCGACAGAGATATCATTGTTTTGTCTACTCCAGAAGTAGCTAAACTTGCTCCTTGGGTAATTGCGTTAGTGGCAGCAGGAGGGTTAGCTGCAGCTTTGTCTACTGCATCTGGTTTATTATTGGTGATTTCCAGTTCCATTGCCCATGATGTTTACTATCGAATGATCGATCCAGGGGCGTCTGAGTCGCGACGGTTAATGGTAGGGCGAGTCATGGTAGGGTTTGCTATTGCTATTGCTGGTTACTTTGGAGTTAACCCACCAGGGTTTGTTGCTCAGGTAGTAGCTTTTGCTTTCGGTTTAGCTGCTGCAAGTTTTTTCCCGGTGATTATTTTAGGTGTGTTTGATAAACGTACTAACCGGGAAGGAGCGATCGCTGGTATGGTATCGGGTTTGTTGTTTACTACTGTTTATATTATTGGTGTCAAATTTGCTGGAATGCCGACATGGTTTTTCGGCGTATCTGCTGAAGGTATTGGCACTGTAGGAATGGTGTTAAATTTTATTGTGACTTTGGTAGTCTCTCGAATGACACCTCCACCACCATTGGAAATACAAGAGATGGTAGAGGATTTGCGATCGCCTGTAGCAGCTCCTGTTAGTATTGGGGATATTGGGGAAGAAGAGTTGGATTAATTTCAAGAAGAAGGAAGAGGGAAGAGGGAAGAAGGAAGGCAAAATATGTAGGGGCGAATGGAATTTGCTAACGCAAAGCTCCGCTTTATATGTTGCGGAGCAAAACGCCCTCACTCGACTTAGTGTCCGTGCGTAAGTGCTGACTAAGACAAAATTATGAACAAAAAATTAGCTCATATCATTTCCGGTAGCATTGGAGCGTGTATAAAATTAAGGTGACACTCTTGAGAAAACCTTCTGCCTCCTGCCTCCAGCATAGCTGCCTTCCTTCCACCAAAGTCTAATTATTCAACTGGACATGAATCATACTATGATACCACAAGCAAATCACGATGAGTTAGCACGACAAAACTTTGTTAAAAGTTTCAGAAACTATCTGTTTGGAAAAATGCGAAATGACTTAAAGTTGGTTTACCAAGAGACTGTCAAACCACAATTTGAAAAAGAAAATCAACGTTCCCCTAAAGATCGTTATGAAATTCGGCGGGAAATGCAGCAACAACCATCTTATAAGTGGTACAGTAGCTGCAAACGTATTACCCAAGAAATGATGTGGGAATCAGTAATTACTACTGTCGAACGTCAACTACCAAATTTGGTGGAATGTGCCAAAGATAGGGAAAAACCTCTGGGAACACTTACCCTAAACCCGGAATTAAAAATTCCCACCTACCAAACTGCTGTAGATATCCATTGTATGCCTGGAGGATACAATAGCGAATACACTCAAGATGACGTAGCGGCAGGTGCTATTTATGACTTGGGAGTTTATGTTGCCATGAGAAACCCTAAGTCTCTTCGTGATGTCAGAGGTCAGACGGTTATTCATAAATTCTTGAAGCAGCAATACCCAAATTTTCAACCAGGGAAAATTCTAGATATGGGTTGTACAGTGGGTGCTAATACTTTGCCTTATGTAGATGCTTATCCAAATGCTGAAGTTTATGGTATCGATCTAGCTCCTGCCATATTACGCTATAGTCATGCACGAGCAGAGTCTTTAGGAAAACGGGTGCATTTTAGCCAACAGAATGCTGAGAAGACTAACTTTCCAGATGAATCATTTGATTTGGTGGTAAGTCATATTTTGCTACATGAAATACCTGTGCCAGCAATTCGGAATGTTTTCCGTGAAAGTTATCGTTTATTAGCTCCAGGTGGAATAATGATACATCAAGATGCGCGTTTGTTTCGTCATCTAGATTTATATACTGCGTTCATCTATGATGAAGAAACAACTAATAATAATGAACCTTTCTGGAGTGCCATGCGGGATTTAGATTTAGTAGCTGTAGCAAGGGAAGCAGGTTTTTCGAGAGATAGTCTGATTAACACATTGCTGGAACAAAGTAATGGAATGCAGTCATTCATTATTGTTGGTAGTAAATGATAAAAAGATAAAAAAAGATGATTCCTAAACAAGCAAAAGGTAAGCGACCAGTTTATTTGGATAATACAGATAACGATAAATTACTGGCAATAATAATGGCATTAGCAGGAGAGGTATCAGTATTGCGGGAACGCTTAGACACCATTGAAAAGTTATTAGTAGCTAAAAGTATTATTTTCTCTGAAGACATTGAAAATTATCAACCAGATGCACAAGTAAATGAGGAACGGGAGCAATGGCGAACTGATTATATTACTAGAATACTGAGAGTTATAGATAATCTCAAATAAAAATGTAGTAGTGCTAAGGCAGCAACTTCTTCTTATTTCTTCCCTCCTGACTCGGTCTACCTGAATTATCAAAATAATATGGGTCTAAAACCCCGCCTTTTAAGGCGTAATATTTTTGGAGCGGGGATTTGAGCCCCGTTACAAAAATCACTTCTGACTTCTGACTTCTGACTTCTGACTTCGTTAACCTCCTGGGATGAGTTATAAGTCGCAATGACTTGGGTATAGTAATTATCCTGATTTGATATAATTTACAACATCAAATCCGATTAGCGGAATCAATTAATGAAACGACGGACACTATTTAATTTATTAAGTCGAGCTGGTGGAACGACTGCCGTTCTGATTGCTCTCCATGCCATGGGTTGGAGATTAACCCATGCTCAAACAACTAATCGACCAAGACTTGGAGGCGAAACAGGTGCTGGAATTAAAGTCATCATTTTGGGAGCGGGAATTGCAGGTATGACCGCTGCCTACGAGTTGACAAAAGCTGGATATGAATGTATTTTGTTAGAAGCTCGAAATCGTGCAGGTGGTCGCTGTTGGACTTTGCGCCATAACGATGTAATTAATGAGATTCATCAGCAAGGACAACGCTCAGAAAAATGCCCATTTGACAATGACAATTCTCTCTATTTCAACCCAGGACCAGCTCGTATACCTTACCACCACAAAAATATTTTGAGTTATTGTCAAGAGTTTGGAGTGCCACTAGAGGTGATCGTTAATGAAAATCGGGCAGCCTACTTTCAGGATGATCAAGCTTTCGGTGGTTCTCCTGTGAACAGCCGACGTGTCATAAGTGACAGCAGAGGCTACATTGCTGAATTACTAACTAAAGCTATTGGTATTAATGGATTAGATCGGGATGTATCCCCAGAAGAACAAGAGCGTCTGTTAGAGTTTGTTAAACAATTTGGTGATTTAAATTCAAAGGGGGAATATGTCGGTTCTAGTAGAGCAGGATATGAAACTCCCCCTGGTGCTGGAATAAACACTGGTAGAAAACATGAGCCTTTGCCATTATCTGAATTATTAGATTCTCGGTTCTGGCAATACAAAATGCATTTCGGTGAAGGTTATTGGCAAGCAGCTACGATGCTGCAACCAGTGGGTGGAATGGATGCCATAGCTAAAGCTTTTGAGCAGCAGGTGGGTAGACTTATTCGCTATAATGCTGAAGTAACTAAAATTCGGCAGCATTCTGATGGGGTACAGGTGATATATCGCGATCGCCAAAGCAATCAATATCAGTCTGTTGATGGTAAATTCGCAATTTGTACCATACCCTTATCTGTACTGAAAAATATTAAGGCCGATTTTTCCGTAGAACATCAAGCTGCGATTACAGTAGGAGCATCCTCCTATAGCCACGCTATTAAAGTAGGATTTCAGAGTAGGCGTCGATTTTGGGAAGAAGACTACAATATCTACGGTGGTATTTCATGGACAGAGGGAGACATTACTCAAATTTGGTACCCCTCAACAGGTTTTCATAATTCTCAAGGTATTATTGTTGGTGCTTACATCTGGAGTAATGAGATTTCAAAACGCTGGGAAGCTATGACATCTAAACAGCGACTATCCTTAGCTATTTTAGAAGGGGAAAAGATTCACCCAGGGTATAATCAGGAAGTATCCGTAGCAAATGGCTGCACGGTAGCTTGGGGAAAAGTACCCTACAGCGAGGGAGCTTTGATCAGGTGGGAGCAAGATAGCAGGAAAAAAGCCTATTTAGTTCTAAATCAACCTGACGGAAATGTATATTTTGCCGGAGACCATATGAGTTATTTAACCGGATGGCAGGAAGGGGCTATTTTGTCAGCTCATAAAATTGTTAATGAGATTACTACTAGAGTACAAAATTCTTAATTTATAGGAGAAAGAGTGAAAATGAAAAAAAATAGAATCTTATCAGCACTAAATCGCTTTGCCATTAGCCTGATTAGATATAAAGCTATGATGATTATTGCTTTTTTAGGTGTGATTTTATCACTACTAACTTTGTCTAGCACTCAAGCTGCAGATGATGTAATTATTCGACACCCCATTCCTGGTTCTAGTTTTCCTATTGCCCGAGCTGTAGAAATTCCTCCTAGCGTTCAACAGGTTTACCTAAGTGGTCAAGTTCCTCCCGTTGTGGACGATACAGTCGATAAAAGGACGATAACCGCCTTCGGAGATACTAAAACTCAAACTGTTGGAGTTCTCAAACGCATCCAGAGTATCTTAGAGGATTTAGACTTGACTCTAGGGGATGTGGTGAAAATGCAGGTCTTTTTGGTTGGCGACCCGGAAATGGATAACCGCCTTGATTTTAAAGGGTTTATGGAGGGATACACACAATTTTTTGGAACTCAGGATCAGCCTCGATTACCAGCTCGCTCTGTTATGCAGGTTGCCGGGTTAGCTAATCCTGGTTGGTTAGTAGAAATTGAAGTTACAGCAGTACGACTATAAAATCAGCAAAGCTTGAACAGGATCAGACCTAATTTCCTATCAGATACATTCGCTATAATTATCTAAAAATTGTGGCGTTGGTAAATTAGGGTATGATTTGTATTTTTTGGTAATTCCTAAACTCTAAACTATTGAATAACAAATATTTCAGACTGTTCAATTTTTATTTTCATACCTTTATTCACCAACGCCAAAATTGTTTATAGAACGCATTTGGTATCTCCGCAAAGGTGAGTTTTTTTTGGCAAAGGAGTCAGAAGTTAGGAGATTGAGAAATAAAATAATCAAACTCAAGACTGCATTCGCTGAATAATACCAATAGACCTTTTGCGTGGACTCGTGATGGTATTGATGACATTAGACCATGTACGGATGTTTTTCTCTATAGCAATGAGCGCTGGTATATTTACAAATTGTAGTAGGGGCAAAAGAGCTAGAAGTCTTATATGATCGGCAATTTATTCCCCCTGTTCCCTGTTCCCTGTTCCCTGTTCCCTGCGCACAGCGCTATAATGCTGACTTTAACCCTCTGTTCCCTGTTCCCTGTTCCCTGCGCACAGCGCTATAATGCTGACTTTAACCCTCTGTTCCCTGTTCCCTGCCTTAATATATTATGAAAAACTCAATGAATACAGAAGTTTGGACATTTATCTTCGTGACAATTTCCTTGATGCTTTACCTGTACATCGGGTGGCGATCGCGAGTCCAAGATAGTAAAGGATTTTTTGTCGCCGATAGAGGTGTACCTGCAATTGCTAATGGTGCTGCCACAGCAGCGGACTTTATGTCGGCAGTTTCATTTATTTCTATAGCAGGAGCAGTATCAATTTTAGGTTATGATGGTTCTTATTATGTAATGGCAGGAACAGGAGGTTATATACTCTTGGGATTGCTGCTTGCTCCATATCTACGAAAGTTTGGTAAATATACTTTACCAGATTTTATAGGCGATCGCTACTATTCTAATATTGCTCGTATCGTTGCGGTTATTGCTGCCCTCATTATATCCATAACTTTTGTTGTCGGGCAAATGCGAGGTGTTGGTATTGTCTTCAGTCGATTTTTGCAAGTACCTATTGAAGTTGGTGTTGTCATCGGTATGGTTATAGTTGCCTTCTTCGCGATATTAGGGGGAATGAAAGGCATTACTTGGACTCAAGTTGCTCAATACTTTATACTTATCGTTGCTTATTTGATACCAGCTATTGCTATTTGTAATGCTCTGACAAATATTCCGATTCCACAATTCGCTTTTACCTTTGGAGATATTGTAGAAAAACTGAATCAAGTTCAGGTTGACTTAGGTTTTCCAGAATATACTGCTGCCTTCAGTCAAAAAACTATGCTAGATGTTCTATTCATAACTATTTCCGGCATGGTGGGTCTTGCTAGTTTACCCCACGTTATTGTTCGTTTCTATACTGTACCTAACGTGACAGCAGCCAGATATTCTGTAGGTTGGGCATTATTATTTATTGCCATTTTTTCTACAACTGTTCCTGCTTTAGCTGCTTCTGCGCGATACAACTTAATTGAGAGTTTACACAACAAAACTATGGAGGAGGTGCAACAGTTAGACTGGGCGACAAAGTGGGAAAATACAGGTTTATTAGAATTCACTGATAAAAATAACGACGGTCGTTTACAGTTGACCCCAGATATAGAAACTAATGAAATTATTCTGGATCCAGATATTATTACTCTCTCCACTCCAGAAGTCGCAAAACTGCCACCTTGGATAATAGCATTAGTCGCAGCAGGAGGATTAGCTGCTGCTTTATCTACTGCATCAGGTTTGTTATTAGTGATTTCTAGTGCCATTGCTCACGATGTTTACTACCGCCTCATTAACCCAGAAGCATCAGAGTCACAAAGATTAATGTTGGGCAGAATAATGGTAGTATTGGCGATCGCCTTTTCCGGTTATTTCGGCATCAACCCCCCTGGTTTTGTGATTGAGATAGCAACTTTAGGAGTTGGTATAGCTGCTGCTACTTTTTTTCCAGCGATTATTTTGGGAGTGTTTGATCAGCGCACCAACCGGGAAGGAGCGATAAGTGGTATGATAGTTGGTCTAGTGTTTACAAGTATCTATATTATTGGTGTAAGATTCTATGGAATGCCAACATGGTTTTTGGGGTTGTCCGATCAGGGTATCGGTACAGTAGGAATGTTATTGAATTTTGTTGTGACTTTTGTAGTGTCTCGGATGACAGTTCCTCCACCATTGGAAATACAAGAGATGGTGGAAGAGTTGCGATCGCCTTTAGCTGCACCTGCTCCAATTAGGGATATTGGGGAGGAAGAGTTGGATTAATATTCTTTTGGGATCATGGTTATCAGTTAAACTTTATTCTATGGATGAGATGACGGAAATGCAAGCTAGAGATGGCATAAAGACCGATCAGCAGTAATATCATGTCCAGATGATTAAGTATAATAAAAATGTTTTCCTCTCAATGTTGAAGAAATATCCCAAATTTCCACTCCTATCAAGTCTTCCCTCTTAAATTTACACCTACCACCTACCACTTAAAAACTGTATTATCACTAGAGTTGTTGGGAAATAACAATTGAACAATGCTCAAAACCTTATAGAATAAGCTTTTCATGATTCTCGGACTGAAAACGCTATAAACCTTGACCAATAAGGGTTTTAGCCATTTTTTTAGCTTAATTCCCAACAACTCTACTAATTAAGCGGACATGATATAAATCAAGCAATAGTAATATTTTGACTCGGGAAAATTTTAACATCACCATAACCCCTAGAGTAAATTAGAACTCTGGGGGTTATGATGATTAATTGGTAGTGCAGAGTGCAAAGTGTGGGATAGGTAATATCAAATCCGGTTAAACAGCCATAGAATGGTTAAGTTAGGAGTCCTCAGGAGTCAGGAGACAGGAGTCAGGAGGAGAAAGAATTACAAAGATGAGGGTAGTTATGACGATTGAAGATTTTTTTTATGTCCAATTAAACGGATTTGATATTACCTATCCCACACTTTGCACTCTGCACTACCAATTAATCATCATAACCCCCAGAGTTCTAATTTACTCTAGGGGTTATGGTGATGTTAAAATTTTCCCGAGTCAAAATATTACTATTGCTTGATTTATATCATGTCCGCTTAATTAGTAGAGTTGTTGGGAATTAAGCTAAAAAAATGGCTAAAACCCTTATTGGTCAAGGTTTATAGCGTTTTCAGTC
>NZ_RCBY01000095.1 GCF_003838195.1 Okeania hirsuta | reverse complement strand
AATTTTGAACACCGTGTAGACGGTGGGGTATTAAACCCACAAAGAAAATGATAATTAACAATAATACCATGTCCGGTTGAACAGTTATAAATAAATGATGGAGAAGTCAGGAGTCAGGAGTTAGAAGTCAGGAAGGAAGAAAGGGGAAGAGAAGGAGAAAGTTTTTTTATCACTAATTATCCGGACATGATATAACATCAGTATTATCAGGTTCTAGTTCCAAAACTTGTTCAAACCAAGGCAAAGATTCTTGGGTTTTTCCTAATTTTATCAAATAATTGGCATCGTCAATAATGCCTTGTAGAGATACTCTTAAAAAAGGAAAAGATTCTACACTTTTGCCTAATTTTATTAAACCATTAACGTAATTATTAATAGTTTTGACATTATCAGGCTCAAGTTGTAGAGATTTTTCAAATAAAGGTAAGGATTTTTTTACTCTTTCTAATTTGATTAAAGTACTAGCATAGTTAGTAATAGTTTTAACATTATTAGGCTCAAGTTGTAGAGATTTTTCAAATAAAGGTAAGGATTCTTCTACTCTTTCTAATTTGATTAAAGCACTAGCATAGTTAGTAATAGTTTTAACATTATTAGGCGCAGAGATTTTTCAAATATAGCAATGTGCGCTGGCATATTTACAAATTACAAGAACTGTCCAATAGCTAAAAGTCTTATATTATAGGTTTTTTATTCCCCCTTCCGGAGCTGTTGCCTGTTGCCTGCGCACAGCACTATAAAGGTAAGGATTTTCTATTCTGTCTGACTTGATTAAACTATTAGCATATTTATTGATAACTTTAATATTATTCGGTTCTAATTGTGTTGCCTTTTCAAAACAAGGTAAAGAATCTTCAACTTTAGCAAAACTTAGAACATTCCTAAATTCTCAAACTCAACCATAGATGATTTTTGTCTTTTGCCTTTTTACTTTTGCCTTCTCAAGACAACTCCCTTCCTTTAATTTCTGATAAAATAGTCTCATCAGGCACCTCCCCATCTGTATAATAACCCGCCGCTTTCTTCGCAGCAATTTCCACTTGCGCATCTTCCGGCACCAACTCATCAGGAATAGGTACGCGCTCAACTATTTTAATCCCAGAATTAACAATAGCATTATACTTCATATCGCTCATCGACACGAAACGGTCAATTTTCGTAATGCCCAACCAGTGTAAAACATCTGGCATCATTTCCTGAAACCGCATATCTTGGACTCCCGCAACACATTCAGTTCGAGCAAAATAAGCATCCGCGCGATCGCCACCTTCCTGTCTTTTCCGAGCATTGTAAACCAAAAACTTAGTCACCTCTCCCAACGCTCTCCCCTCTTTACGGAAATAAACAATGACACCGACACCTCCCTCCTGCGCTGTCTGAATACACACCTCAATGCCATGCACCAAATAGGGGCGACAAGTACAAATATCAGAACCGAAGACATCCGAACCGTTACACTCATCGTGAACTCTGACTGCAAGTTTCTTCGTGGGGTCAGCAACATCAGCAACATTTCCCACTATATATACAGTCGTACCACCAATAGGAGGCAAAAATAAATGTAAATCTGGGCGCGTTACCAATTCCGGAAACATTCCACCCATTTGTTGAAACAACACTCGACGCAAGTCACTTTCTTCCACATTCAGTCGTTTAGCAATTCCTGGCAAATGCCAAACTGGGTCGATCGCCGCTTTTGTTACCAATAAATTACCATTATCTTTAACAATATTGCCATCAACTTTCAATACACCTCTAGCAACAGCATCCTGTAATTCTGGCATATTAATATTTGCCTTCGTGACTGCAATAGTAGGTCGGATATCGTATCCTTGTTCATAGTAAGATGCAAATACTTCTTCCACCACTGCCCCTAATGGATCGAGACAGACAATTTTATCGGGGTCATACCAGCTTGGATAGGGGCCAATATGTGCTGCCGGAGAAGTATTTGTTAAATCAGCACGGTGATTTGATTGTAGTTTACCAGAGGCGATCGCCAGGGCACGATAAACAGCATAAGAACCGGAGTGAGTACCAATGACATTACGATGGTTAGGGTTACTCAAAGATCCAATCGCAGGTCCTCGCTCTATGGGGTCTTGAGCACCCCACTGCACGGGAATTGGTTTTTTGTCGGCAGGACCAGGATGAGATGTTAATACAATATGTTTATGCTTTGCCATTTTTTCTTAACTTTGAGATAATAATTACGCCATTAATTTTAATAAAATCAAGCATAGCATAATGTAACAAAGAACAACTTCAAGACCTTTTAATGAAAATCAAACAACATGAATTTCTATTGCCATAGTGTTCTATAATTAAGTGAGTATTTATCCAATAATACAGCACTTTTAATTTAAGAAGTGTGAGGCACAGTTTAATCCCTGTCCCCTATTCTCTGGTGACTTTGCTCAACTAAATAACTCTAGTAAAATATTAAGTTAAATAGATTCTGATGAATTATATTAATCGTCGTCAATTTATTCAGTATAGTAGCCTCGCTATTAGTACCAGTATATTAACAAGTTGTGCTACTCCTAATAACTCCAACTCTACTGCTAAAAATAATAAAAATCTTGACAAAGTAACCTATGGAACTAATTGGTATGCTCAAGGCGAACATGGAGGTTTTTATCAAGCAATTGCTACAGGAATTTATGAAGATTATGGTTTAGAAGTTACTATTAGAATGGGAAATGCTCAAGTAAATGGAACTCAGCTATTAGTAGGGGGAGGAATTGACTTTTTTATGGGGTCTAGTCTAGAAGCAATTCGCTCTGTAGAAATAGGAATTCCTACTATTACAGTTGCAGCTATTTTCCAAAAAGACCCCCAAGTATTAATTGCTCATCCAGGAGTAGGAAATGACTCTTTAGAACAACTAAAAGGCAAACCGATTTTAGTATCATCTTTAGCTGAAAAAGGCTATTGGCAATTTCTCAAAACTAAGTTTGGTTATACAGACGACCAGAGACGTCCTTATAATTCTAGTGTAGTTCCGTTTTTAGTAGATAAAAATGTAATTCAGCAAGGTTATCTGACATCTGAACCTTTCACAATCCAGCAAAAAGGAGGCTTTGAACCAGTAGTTATGTTATTAGCAGATGCCGGTTATAAACCTTATGCTACTACTATAGAAACAACAAAAGAAATGGTAGAAAAAAATCCTGATTTAGTCCAGAGATTTGTCCATGCTTCTATCAAAGGTTGGTATAGTTATTTAGAAAATCCTGAACCGGCAAATCAATTAATTAAAAAAGATAACCCAGAAATGAAAGATGATTTATTAGCTTATAGTTTAGAAAAAATGAAAAAATATGGTATTATTATTTCTGGAGATGCTTCCACAAAAGGTATCGGTGCTATGACAGACGAACGCTGGAAATTATTCTTTGATAGTGTAGTAGAAGCAGGATTAATTGAGCCAGATACTAATTATAAAGAAGCTTTTACTTTACAATTTGTTAATCAGGGAGTAGAAGCATATCAGTAATTAAAAAGCAATCAGCAATCAGCAATCAGCAGTCAGCAGTCAGCAGTAAATGTGTGCATTTGCGGAGCATTCCGGAACAGAAAGAGGATTTCAACCCCTAGCTCTAAAAGCTGAATCCTGTTTCTGTTGCGGAGCATTCCGGAACAGAAAGAGGATTTCAACCCCTAGCTCTAAAAGCTGAATCCTGTTTGCGGAGCATTCCGGTACGGAAATACTAAAAGCTAATAGCTAGTTAATAATTAATAATTAATCATCACCAATCCTGACAGTTATAGGATTGGTGAACAGAGTTTTGTTTAATTTATTTATTCTTTAAAAATTCTTTAAAACAGAGGCTTTAAACCTTAATTATCCGGTCAAAAATACTGGATAATTAATATTATATCAACAAATGAATATCACCAAACCCAAAATAGTTAAATACTCAGTTTATCACCTAATATACTAATTTTTATCAATAGTATTTACTGTATAATATAAATGAGCAAATAAGATGACGCAAGAGGTAAATTATGTCTATTAATCTCAGCAAAGGTGAAAGAGTAAATCTTTCCAAAGAATCTCCCAATTTGAAGCAAGCAGGTATTGGCTTGGGATGGGATATAAATACTACAGACACAGGGTCAGCATTTGACTTAGATGCTTCTGTATTTATGTTAGGAGCTAATGGAAAAATTCCAGCAGAAAAATACTTTGTTTTCTACAATAATCTCATCTCACCAGATAGTTCTGTTAAACATTCAGGAGATAGTAGAACAGGAGAAGGTTCGGGAGATGATGAAGTAATAGAAATTGATTTAACAATAGTAGACCAAGCTATTCAAGAAATAGTATTTGTAGTGACTATCCATGAAGCAGATGCCAGAAGACAAAACTTTGGACAAGTTAGAAATTCTTTTATTAGAATCTACGATATTACCACCGAAGAAGAAGTAGCCAAATATGAATTAGAAGAAGATTTTTCACGAGAAACAGCTCTAGAATTTGGCAGACTTTATCGCAAAGATAATGATTGGAGATTCCAAGCTGTCGGACAAGGTTATAATTCAGGTTTACAGGGATTTGTCGATAAATATGCCTCTTAAATCAGCTAATATTATTAAGTAGAACATGGTAAATTTTGGGCGCTATGTATCAAATTGTAAATTAGCTCAAAAGTTTATATTGATTGCCTTTAGGGTTTTTTTGATTAAAAATGCAACGTCTTTTTTTTAGCTTGCTCTACTTAGAATAATTTAGGAATTTGGCAATCAATGAAGAATATTTTTTTATTTAATCAAATTTAATCAGGTAAAAAATTATGCCCATATCTCTCGAAAAAATTGAAAGAGATGCTCCTAGATTAATCGATCTTGCTAAAAAAGCAGACATTTCAATCCTCAAGGCAAATCTGACAAATCATTAGGCTAAAGTTGCACTTTGTCTAGGTATTTCTGGCTCCATGTCCTACATTTATTCATCTGGTAAAATTCAAACTTTAGCAGAAAAAATATTAGCTCTAGAGCGTAGGTTCGATGATAACGGTTCTATAGAAATTTTTCTGTTTGGACAACATTCTCATCGGGTAGGAGAAATGACTTTAGGTAACTTCCAAGATTTTATTCCAAACATAGAAGAAGAATATCTTCTAGAAACAGGAACTTATTATGGCAAAGCCATGAAAATGATTAGAAATTTCTATTTTCCGGAGGGAAATGGCGATAGTAGAAATTCTCCTTTTGCTGCAGATAAACCCATTTATGTAATGTTTGTCACTGATGGGGCAACTACTGATGAAGAGGAAACACAAAACCAGTTAAAATGGTCGTCTTTTGAGCCAAATTTTTGGCAGTTTTAGATAGGAATTTTATCACAAGGGTAAAGCAACAGACAACAGGCAACAGGCAACAGGCAACAGGGGTAAAGAGGATTACCTTTTGATCACAGGATTTGGTATAATATAGTCTGGTGTTCAAACCAGGCTACTGCAACTTTTATTGTCTATATAGTAATCATTACTAACTAACAGCAAATTCAGTTAAACTACGTTTATATGGGGCATAAAACCCCAAGACAATATCTTTTTTAGGAACTCCAGCAGTTATTAATTGATTGGCAATTCCGATTTCTGTTCCATCTCTTTGAATCCATATTTTATTATCTCTTAAGTCAACATGAATAATCACACCATAGATTCTTTTTTGTTCTTTCCAGCCTATATTTAAGACTTGGTAATGATGGCGTTTTGTGTCAAATAGAAGTTGAATTTCTGTGTTATTTTTTCCATTATTAACTGAATGTTCGGTGAGAATTTTTTGGATAAGTTGAGAGTAATCTATTCTTTCCATAACACGACCTCCTGTTTGATAGAATCAAAAATTAAGAGTTTAATTTTATATTCCGCCAAAGAATCTTGAATAAATTGACGAGAAAAGAAATCTTCATAAGTATCTTGAGGAATTGCCCAGTAGAGAATTCTTTCTGGTTCTTCCAGTTTTAAAGCTAACCTATAATTGAGAATTTGCCCTAAAGCGAGATGAAATTCTGTAACTGCTGATGTACCTAAGAAAGACTTAATTTCTATGGTAATTTTTTGATCGGCTTTTTCGGCTGCAATTAATCTTTCTGCACCTAAATCTATGTAAAATTCTACATCATTTACTTTCAGATAAAGCGGATCGTTAGTAATCTTCCAGCCATCTTTTTCAATAGCGATACAAACTGATTGATGAAATATATCTTTGGCTGACACAGAATTTAATGATTAACACAATTACATTAGTATAAATAGTTATTATCTCTAGCCGCAGGAGCAAGCTTTTAAGAAACCTTGAAAATTCAATATTTATCCTCAATATAAACTATCTCCTACAGATATTTTATAATCGCCAATTAATACATAATTCCTCGCCCTTTTTCATTAAACTCTTTAAAAGTTTGCTCTGATAACTCCTGAGTAGTCATTGCTTGTAAAACAGAAAATGGTAATGTCAGATGATTAGCACCTGCCAGTAAAGTGGCCACAGCCTCATCAGGAGATTTTATACTTGCTGCTAAAATTTCTGTACCGCTACCCTGCACTACCTCAGCCATTTCCCGTACCAACTTTAAACCATCTCCCAATAATCTTGTTGCCCGGTTAACATAGGCGAGCGCGTATTTAGCACCCGCCTCTACAGCTACTACTGCTTGAGCAGGATGATATATTCCTGTCACAGAACAATTAATTTCTCCAGACAGATGAGATAGTGCTTGAAAACCAGTGGCAGTTGCCGGAATTTTCAGAACTATTTGATGACCAATTAATTTCGATGCAGCTTTCGCTTCTGCCATCATGTCATCAAAATTAGTAGCAGTAAGTTGGTAATATAATTCTCCAGAAACAATTTCTGAAAGTTCCTTTAATGTAGCTTCTGGAGACAAATCGCTTTTTACTAACAAAGTAGGGTTAGTTGTCACACCAGATATCCAACCAAATTTACTGGCAACTCTAGCTTCTGTTACTATTGCGGAATCAAGATAAAGAACCATTTTTTTTCTCCTACAAAAATTGGCGTTGCTGAAGCACGTGTATGATATTAATTTTAATTACGGGGTTGCACATTATGGAATGATTTTGCCAAAAATTGCTTTAGATTTTGACTAAGAAAAACCTAATATTAATCATTCTAGCAATTGATTAATCCACAATCCAATTCAATCAAAAATATCAAATCATTCGTCACTGTGCAACACCTTAATTACTAAGAAGTCAGTCCTCAGTCCTCAGGAGGGAACAAAGGAAGATATATATTTTTTAATTTCTTCCCCCTCTCCCCACATTCCCCTCCTGGGAGGGGTTAGGGGTAAGTTCCCCCAATGCGAAAATGTAGCAAACATTGATCGCGCTTGGTATAACCTACAACCTACTACCTACTACTAATTCCCTCAAAAGGTCCTAAAAAAGTAGGGCGAGGGCGAGTAATATGAACCTCTAACAATGCTTTTAAGACTGCCAAAAGTTCGCGGAGAGAATAACGTCTCATAGAATCATTTCTAAACTTTCCCCAATCTGGTGTACCTAAACCTGTAGCATCTACTCCCAGTTGACGACAGGTATAAACCGCACGAGGCAAATGATAACTTTGAGTTACTAAAACTGCTTGGGTAATGCCAAATATTTCTTTAGCACGATAACAACTTTCATAAGTGCTAAAACCAGCATAATCTAAAGTAATATCATCAACAGGTATACCACGGGAAATTGCATATTCTTGCATTGCTTTCACTTCATTATAATCAGGAGTACCATTGTCACCAGTCATCAAAATTTTTTTAACACTACCAGTTTTGTACAAGTTAACAGCTCCTTGTACTCGGTCAGCTAACATTGGCGTGGGAGTACCATCGTCCCATACTCCGGCCCCAAAAACTATAGCAATAGGTTGCTCTGGCACTTCTTCCGGGTTTTTGTATCGATATTTGCTTGTCGCTATTCTGACATAAACGTTTAAAGCTAGAGGAATTAGTAGTATTGTTAATATTAAAACTAGAAAAATTAAGCGTTGATTGAGTAAAAATAATTTAGGTAACATAATTAAAAATAGGTTGTATATTTTAGGTGTTAGGTGTTATATCAAATCCTGATAAATAAACTTTTAATACAAGGTAAAATCAGGGATAAAAGCTTAGTATTAACTACTATCAGGCATCTTCAATCATCAAAATTAAAATCGATCATCGTATACCAATCATCCATTATTTACCGGAAAATTGTGGTTTAAATTATCCCATTTTAAGGGGATAATAAATATTTTTTTCCTGTTCATCAATCAATTACGTTTTCAAGGAGAGGTAATTAATAATTATTAATTGTTGAACCCTATTCCCTATTCCCTTTGTGTGCCAAACCAATTGCTTCAGAAATAGAATTTAATCCTCTTTCATCTAACTTTTGCAGTAATCCTTGGAGAATTTGTTTGACCATTCCCGGTCCTTGATAGACCCATCCTGTGTAAACTTGAATTAGACTTGCCCCCGCAGTAATTTTATCCCAAGCATCTTCTACAGTAAATATACCCCCTACACCAATAATTGGTAATTTTCCTTGAGTTTCTTGCCAGATAAATTTAATGATTTCTGTTGCTCTTTGAGTTAATGGTGCGCCACTAATTCCACCTGCTTCTTCAGTGACAAGTTTACCAGTTTTGGCAATAATTTTAGTTTTTAATTCATCACGGGAAATAGTTGTATTGGTGGCAATAATTCCAGAGATTTGATATTGTTTAATCAGGTCTAGTATTGAGGCGATCGCTTCTTTTTCTAAGTCTGGTGCAATCTTAACTAAAATTGGCTTAACACCTTTATTTTCTGCTTGTAAATCTGCTAAAATATTACTTAAGTTTTCAGTGTTTTGCAGGGAACGTAGCCCAGGAGTATTAGGAGAAGAAACATTGACTACAAAATAATCACCCCAATCTTTTAACAACTTAAAACTACCTAAATAATCGGTTGCTGCTGCCTCTAAAGAGGTTATCTTGGATTTACCAATATTTATACCATAAGGGAAAAAATTCGGATAAAAAGAATAATTATTCTCCTGTAATCTGAGAACCTCTGGAATATTTTTTCCTTGAGATTACAATCTCAAGGAAAAAATTCGGATAAAAAGAATAATTATTCTCCTGTAATCTGAGAACCTCTGGAATATTTTTTCCTTGAGATTGTAATCTCATAGCTAAAGCAGCAGCACCTTGATTATTAAATCCCATTCTATTCAAAGCAGCTCGATCCATTGGCAAACGAAACAATCTTGGCTGAGGATTTCCCGGTTGTTGATGAAGAGTAACTGTACCAAGTTCAGCAAACCCAAAACCTAATTGAGGCCAGGCATTAATGGCCACACCATCTTTATCATATCCTGCAGCTAAACCCACGGGATTTTTAAAGTTTAATCCCCACAAAGTTTGTTCTAGGCGAATATCCTCAAAACATAAAGATTTTTGCATTATTGTCTGCAAGCTACTTATTAGTTTACTGGAGGAGTTAGTATCCATAAAACTGAGAATATTTAGAAGTTGATGATGTACCCATTCTGGATCAGCTTTTAATCCAGAAAATAGAGTCGGAAATATGACAGAACGATAAATATTTAACACTTGATTCTAAATAGTAGTTGACAATTAAAAACTAAAAATTAAAACTCAAATTTTTATCAGGTATAATCTTGGAATGACAAGACTCTTTTTGATCAAAGCACACTAATTAATTCTCGATCATCAATATATCATTTAGATCGAGTTAGCTGGAATACTACTGATAAATAAGGGAAACAGCAGTAAGAGTATAGATATGCAAGGTCTCAACAGGAGAATTTCATACAATCTCTCTTTCTCATCAGCAAAAACAAGATATTTTATTGATAAAGGCTTATCTAAAGTTGATATTAAATCGTATTTACAGATTTAGCGGACAAAAAATTAATACTGATTAGTCAAAAATATTGAGAATATGATGTCCAGTTGAATGCTGATAAATAAACAGTAATAGGGGGTGCCGAATATGGGTTATGAGGGCAGAAATAAAGCAAGAGAACATAGGAATAGAAAGTTTTTGACCACAAGCTAACTAATTAAGCTGACATACTATAATTTATTTCTTTTATTCTCAAAATAACTATTAAATAATCAGGATAATCCATCGATGTTAAAAAAAAATGAAGCCGAAAAAAATCATAATAATCTGATTGCTTTAGAAAGCATAATTAGAGCAATTAGAGAAGAAGAAGATTTAGATTTTCTCATTAAAAAAGTCATAAATTATCTTCAGTCAGAATTTGATTATTGTTTGATTTGGGTCTGTTTGTACGATCGATTAGCAAATAAAATAGTAGGCAAAGGCGGAATTACTCCCAATGGTGAAATTTCTGCTCTCAAACAAAAATTCACCATAAGTCATGGAGATATATTAGAACAAGTATTAATGAAAAGAAAAGCAATTAAAGTCGCTGACTTAAGGGCAGAAAAGCAAGTTGGAGAATGGGTAAAAATAGCACAAACATATCATATTAAAGGTACAATTTTCTTTCCCATACATTACAAAGAAAAATGTTTTGGTATTGCCTTAATGGGTTCACAAGAGTGGGGAAGTTCTTTAGAATCAGAAGAAAAAGCACTACTATCTTTAATCTGGGGTGAACTAGGACAAACATTACAAAAAATAGAAAAAGAATGGCAACATCAACAAGCAAAACGACCTGATGAACCAATACTCTCATTACTATCTCAATTAGGAAAATTAACGACTTTAGATCAACGCCTCGAAACAGTTGTAGAAATAACTCATCAATTTTTACAGCCATCCCGCACAAATATTTACTGGTATTATCCCAATGGACGCTATTTTTGGCGTCGTGCGAGTAATCATCAAGTAATAGTAGAATGGAGCGACTTTAAACGTCCTGCTTCTGGCATTACATTGCAAGATTTAGGTAAATTCTATCATGTACTATTAGCAGGAAAAATTGTTTGCATTGGAGAATATTACACTTCTGTAGACAGCGATATTATTCGCAGATTAATCCGACAAATTAGAGCTGCTTCTGTATTAGCAGCACCAATTATCTTAGAAGACGAACTATTAGGATTTATTGCTGTAGAAGAACAACACAACCGTCCATGGCAAGATGATGAAAAAAACTATTTGCAAGGGGTAGGTCAACTGCTAGCTTTAACTTCTCCCCTCTCAGAAATGGAGGACAAAATTCGTCAAGCTAAACTAGACCAGACTTTAACTGCAGGCATCACTCGCGCTATTTACGGTGATGATGATTGGCAGAAAACCCTAAAAACAACGGCAGAAAAAATATCTCAGCGCTTAGGTGCTAAATATTTTATGTTGGCAATCCGCAACAGAGGGCAGTTTGAAGTTGTTTATCAAAATCATTCTACTCAAAGTCGAACAGTCAAAACTTCTCTACCCACCCTCAGCAAGGAGGATATGACCTTGCTAGGACGAAACACTGAAGTAGTAGGAATTGAAAATTGGTCAGAAAGTCATATATTGAATGCTTGGCAGGAAGATTTTGAGAAACTTGGAGTACGTTCTCTTCTGTTGTGCAGGACAATAGGAGCGGGGAAAAAGGAGCAAGAAGAATTTATTACAAAAAATCAAGGCGATCAATATAACCAACCCGAAGGACTCGTAATTATTGGTTATGAAACCCCTCGCACCTGGAATCGCAATGAACGAGAATTAGTCCAAATTGCCAGTCAACAGTTAGGTTTTCTCCTGCATCAAAGACATATTAATCAGCTCATAAACAAGCAGCAACAATATACGCAATATCTTCAGTCTGGTTTAACTGCTTTACAACCAACTACAATAATTCCAAATTCAACAAAAGTATTGATTAACTCTTCCAACTCCTTATTATTACAAGAAGTGAAAAATTTGGAACCAGTCGGAGAACTGAGTGTATTAGGAAATTTATCTCTAGACCGTCTAGAAGGAAACTTTCTCGAATTTATTGCTCAAGCAATTGTGGAAATAGCAGATCTCAACCCGCAAACTATTCCCCTAGTTGCTTTAATTACCTGGTATCCATTATCACAAACAGGTAGAGTTATGAGCTATAGTTATCCTGAGTGTCATATTACTAGCACTGATAAAATTTCGATTCCAGTTCGTACTGATTCTTGGATTCAACAAATAATTTCTACAAATGGTTGGTTGCATCTGAGTGTGAGTGATGTACCAGCAAAAACTTTACGGTGGCTCAATATTCTTGATAGCGGTCAGGTCGTAGCAACTGCTTTGCGTACTGCTATTGAACATCAACCGACGGGTATATTGTTAATTGCAGACCCTCACAAAATTTTATGGCAAAAAACAGAACTGCCACAACCACATTCTCCTACTGAAACTCTGAAAAATTTATTGACTCATTTGGTTTCTCAGTTTGCATGGTCGCGTCGCTATTTAATAGTAAAGACTGCTTTAGAATCTCAGCGAGAAGAACTAGAGTGGTTGAATTGGTATAAACAAAAGCGTTTAGAAGAACTTTACCGTACTGTTGGTTCTGGTTTTAAGCAGTTAAGTGAATTGCATTATACTCCATCAGAAAATCCTGCCCAACAAAAAAATGTATTGACAAATCTACGTTATCAGCAATTACTAAGGCAAATTGGCAATGTGTTATCGTCTACTACTTCATTATTGACACAAGAAAAATGGCATTTACAAGCAAATTTTGATGTTGTCTCTGTAGCTAATTTGTTGAGGCGATCGCTCATTCGCATTGATTCCCAAGTAAAAAAAAGACAACTGCAATTAGAAGTTCATCGGGAAGGAAATTTGAATATTTATGGAGATCTTATTAAATTAGAATTAGTTGTTTACGAGCTTTTGATTAGTGCCTGTAGTCGTTCTCAAACAGGAGGAAAAATCGATATTAAATGCCAAACTTTAGATGAAGAATGGCTTGAAATTTCTATTATTGATGCAGGTAAGATTAGCTCAAAATTAATTGCAGAATTTAACTCCGTTTCTATCCCAGATGTATTAGAACCTTCTCTCTTGGTTTCACCTCCAGGCAAGCATTTAATTATCTGTCGGCGACTAATTCAACAAATGGGAGGAGAGCTAGAGTTAAATTTACAAGAAAGTGGTTTAGTAGAAAGTAAGTTACTTTTACCCTTAGCTCACCTTTGATTTCTACAAATTTTTCCTCCCTTCTCTACAAAATTTGATATTTATATCATGTCCGTTTAATAGGGTGATAAAAAACTTTCTTTTCCTCTTCCTTCTTCTTCCCTACTGACACCTGACACCTGACACCTGACACCTTCATCATTATTTATAAGTATTTAACCGGACATGATATTATACCAAGTGTGAAAAAAGAATGTTACGAATAATAAGAGGAATAAAAAAACAAATGCAGGATATGTCCTTTGACAAAAAGAATGATTTTCGACCTGAAAAATGGTATTGAAGCTATTCATTCTGACTCGGTATTCCTAACTCCTGACTCCTAAGAAATATCCTAGCTATTTGTAGCAAATATTTATTAATTTGGTATTACTTATAATCCTGACAAGTGTTAAAATGAATTAAAATTAAAACTAATTACCATAATTGAAAAAGATCAATTCAGACTCTTTGGCCTGTTAGTAAAAATTAAAAATCTTAGCTATGACTGATAAATACCAAGCAAAAAATGTAGCTCAACTTATTTATACTACAGCTATTAGTGTAATTGAAGACTGTACCAGTAAAATTTTTTCTAATCTTTTAGATTCTCATATTATTCAGTTTCAAAGCAATTCAAATATTCTGAATGCCACAGAGAGCCAACAACTAAAAGCAGCAATTGAACAGTTATATAGTAATTATAAAATACAGCCAATATTACCATTACACATTGCCAATATAGATTTTATTCTTGGTCGAGAAGAGTATGCTAATCATCAAATAGAGCAAGGATTAAATAAGTTTAAAAATAGCCTATTAATCTGGGAAAAAAGTACAAAAAATTTACCAGGGGAAGCAGTCACTCAACAAATCAATGAAAGATTAGAAAAAATAGGAATTGTCCTCTTTTATATCGGATTATGTTATGAGCATCAAGGCAATTTAAACATTCCAGTAGAACAAAAAAATAATTATTGGCAACAAGCACAAAATAATTTTCAGCAAAGCCTAGATTTATTTGCTCAAATAGACCGACAAGAATTAGTAGCTAAATTTATCATTCAGCAAGGTGAAGTTCTGAAAAAATTAGAAGCATGGAGCGATTTATACAAGCTTGCTCAACGCGCTTTAGAACTACATTTAACTTACGGTACAGAAGAGCAAATTGCTCAAGATTACGGATTTTTGGCTGAGGCAGCAATGCACGAGTCAAAATGGGACCATGCTAGTCAATTAGCAGAATTAGCAGTTGCCATTCAAAATCAATCTATGGGAAATCCTGTAGAAATTGCACAATATGAGAATTCTTATTTCTCAATTTTAAGTGAATCTCAAAGTAATTTAGAAGAGTGGCAAGCTACTGTTAATCAACTAGAAAAAGCGCGACAACAAACAAGCCCCCATCATAATTTACACTCTTATATTTCCATACTAAAAGCATTAAAAAAACTTTATTTTGACCAAGACAAATATGGAAAATCTGCCAGAATCAAAGAAGAAAAATTACGACTTGAGCATCAATATGGATTAAAGGCTTTTATAGGAATAAATCCATTACAACCACAACAAAAATCTGATAATAGTCCGATAATTCCTAGAGAAATTAAAACTTCCGGTCGTCTAGAAGACGTGAATAATTTAGTGGCAAGAATCAAAAGCCAGAACCATAAACTAATAATTATACATGGTGTCTCTGGTGTGGGTAAAAGTTCTTTAATTAATTCTGGGTTAATACCTACTCTACTCGCAGAAAATTCAGAAGATAATCAAGCAATTTCACTCATACCACTACGAGTCTATACAGATTGGATGAGAAATTCTGACTCTGCAACTTGGAATCTAGAATATGTACTAGAAACATTGCGTAAAAAACATCAAAAAAATAATTTAAAAGTATTAATTTTAGACCAGTTTGAAGAGTTATTTACTGTCTGTCCCAAACCAGCTCAAAGACTACCACTTTATAAATTTTTATATGACTGTTTAAGCTTGAATTTTGTCAAAGTAGTTTTATCTATCCAAACAGATTACTTACATTACTTATTAGAATGCGACCGCCTGACAAACTTAGAAGCAGTAATTAACTATCAAATTTTATCTAAGGAAATTCTTTACTACATAAGTAATTTTGAGCCAAATCATAGTCAAGAAATTATCAAAAACTTAATTGAACCTGCTCAATTAAATTGGGAGCCAGATTTAATTTCTCAAGTAGTAAAAGATTTAAGTTCAGCAGATAATACAGTAAGTCCGATAGAATTGCAAGTAGTAGGCACTGAACTTCAAGAAGAAGCAATTACAACTGTTGAAGCATACCATAAATTAGGAGATAATCCTATCAAAAAACTCACAATAAATTTTTTAGATGGAGTAATAAAAGATTGTGGCTTTCTGAACGGACGAACAGCAATATCTGTCTTATACTTATTAACAAATGAACATGGTACTCGCCCTCTAAAAACTCATGCTGAATTAGCATCAGAGTTATTAATGCAACGCCATAAACTAGATTTAGTTTTAGATGTATTAGTTGCTCGAGGATTAATTTTACTGCTGCCAGATTTACCGCAAGATAGCTATCAATTAGCTCATAATTATTTAATTCCTTTAGTTCGAGCACAGAAACAGGAAGGAGAAAAATCAATTTCTGAATTTTAATTTGAAAGAGATATGATGTAATAGATATCTTCTACAAAATAGGAAGTAGGGAGTAGGGGAGTAGGGAGTAGGGGAGTAGGGGAGTAGGGGAGTAGGGAGTAATTATAGAATTATCAACATACTATTATATAACTTATATAACTGGGTTCTATATGATAACTGAAATGACAAGATATAATTAGGGCTTGCTGATTAAATCTAAAAGTATTTACAGATAAAGCTTTTAGCCTTTTTGAAGTCGAATTGCAGTGCCTGGGAATCAGCTCTTCACGCTCAAAAAGGAGCGTATTTTAGGCTCATAGTTGGGCAGAAAAATCTAGGGACAAAACTTAGCTCCTACCTCCTCGCTCATTCCTATTTCTCCTGTCTCCTGTCTTCTACCCTCACCCATAAGACTTTTTCAGCAAACCCTAATTATTTATCTTAACTTCATTTTTAACTCAGTTAAATTTAAGGTATGTACAGCATTCTTAAAACTGAAAATATTGTAATTTTACAAAATAAAAATAAAGTAGGTTCAACAATTAATTGTTAATTATTAATTGTTCATTATTACCTCTTCTTATAAATAAGAGGATTGGCTAAAAGGATTTTTTTTATTTTCTTGGTTGATTGAATCTGGCGAGGAGACTTCACCACCCCTCGACCGCTTTTTTCTCTATGAATGGAGAGGCTTTATACCTTAATTTTTAGGTAAAAATCCTGATAATTCTCAAGAAAATATTCAAATTATAGTATAAATAAACGTAAGCATTCAGCCGTCAGTTATTAGCTATCAGCAGTATAAGTATTCAAGCGGACGATATTACTTCTTCCTTCTTCTTCCTTCTTCCTTCTTCCTTCCTTATTGAATTATGAAAAAAGTAGCTAAAATAATTCTCAATACTGCTTTATTTGCTAGCTTGGGTTTGAGTTCTATAGTCTTACAAGCAGGTAGCTGGAATAACTTTAAACTTCGCTATTTTAATCTCACACAATATCTCAATAATCAAGATAGAGAACTCCAAGATATTCAAGCACAAAATCTCGACCCTCAGAAATATAGTCGAATTAATTTAGCTGAACTTTTGAATGGCGGACCGCCAAAAAATGGTATTCCTTCTATTGATAATCCGAAATTTGATACGGCGACAACAACACCTTTTCCCACTAATGAAACAGTAATTGGTATAGAAATAAACGGTGAAGCTGTTGCTTATCCTTTTGGCATTATGAATTGGCATGAAATTGTTAATGATACAGTAGGAGGAATGAATATTACTGTTTCTTATTGCCCTCTTTGTGACACTATAATCGCATTTGAACGTGGCAATACAACTTATGGAGTTTCTGGCAAACTTTATCAAAGTTGTTTAGTTATGTATGACCGCTCTAATAGTACTCTTTATTCTCAACCTTGGGCTATTGGTATTCTTGGTCAGAATGTTAACAGTAATTTGAATAGAATTTCTGCTATTAAAACTACTCTAGAAAATTGGTTAGCAGTGTATCCTAATAGTAAGATTTTATCTACAAAAACAGGTTATAAACGTGACTATTTTAACTATCCTTATGGCAGTTACTATACCGATAAAATGTTGATTTTTCCAGTCAGAAATCAAGCACAACTTAACCAACATCCCAAGGCTATTATTAGCTATGTTTGGGAAGCAGACCGAGAAACACCTGAAAATTATTTCTCAGGTAGTAGTGTTCAGTTTTTACATTCAGAAATTAAGCAACTAAAAGAAAAAATTGTAGAGTTTAATAGGCGAAAAATACGCGCTAAATGGGACAGTCAAATGCAAACCGTTATTGTTGAAGAATTCGATGGTACAACTATCCCTAGTTCCACCGCTTTTGCTTTTGTTTATCCAGCATTTTTTCCACAAGTCCAGTAGGGTGTGTTAGCGACAGCGTAACGCACCGTCAATAGTCCAGTAGTGGACTGTTTCACTAAAATAGTGCATTAGCCTTTTTCGTAATCATCCCATCATATCAAATCCGGTTAAACAGCCATAGAATTGTTAAGTTAGGAGGAGTCAACCCACCCCTAACCCCTCCGGTGGAGGGGAAGTCAGGAGTCAGGAGTCAGGAGGAGAAAAAATTACAAAAATAAACGTAGTTATGGCGATTGAAGATTTTTTTTATGTCCAATTAAACGGATTTGAGATCACACCCTCACCTCATTCCCCCACCCCCCCCATTTTCTATTGCACCATTTTAGATTTGTCGGTCCAGTAGAGTGTATTAGCGGTAGGGTTAGGGGGGGTTCCCTCCCTGTAGGGACGTTGCATACAACGTCCCTACTACTCAATAAAATGTAGAAAAGTTTTTGAGAAATGATATCAGTAGAGAATACTAAACCCTAAGCTGCAAAAAGTCACGGAAACTCCAATGATACAAACTATAACAAATTTCTCCCCCAATTTCTTGCCAATGTAAAAATTCCAACCAACTTTCCAGCACTTCTTCCACATCATATTCATCCACATCTATGAATTGAGCTATAGTCTCCACGGAAACTGCTTTTTCTTGCTCAACTAACACTCTCAGCACTTCTAACTCAATTTCTGACAAACCGTCACCTGCCATTTTTGGCCACAAACTGTGGTAATATTCCTCTAAACCTGCCGTAGAGAAGTCCCAAGGGCGAATGCCATTCGCCCCCTCTTCCCCCTCTTCCCCCTCTTCCCACACTCCTACAACAGTAGGGGGGATACCACCCAACACCCGACTCAAATACATAAAATTATTCCCGCTTGCAGCCACCAACTTTCGTCAAAATTCCAATCTGGATAAGGGCGAAATTCTGGAGATTTAGTCCGCTTTGCCACACGAATAAAAACTTGACCAAACTCTTCTAATTCTGACCGAATATTAATCTGGGATTCTTTTATTTCATCCCCCAAAGCATAAGATTCAATAAAATCATCAACCTTATTCCAGAAACTGATAGGAGAATTAGCAGAATAGGCACTCCAAAAATCATTTTTTATTTGTTTCTCCCGAAAAAGCTTCAAAATTGCCTCATCCTTACCAACACCATATTCCACCAAAGCATAAATATAAACCCCATCAACATCTTTCGGAGGTTGTGTGGGGTCAAGCTTTAATTTTTTTAAAGTATTAACAACAAGTTCATTTCGTTGAGCTGCATCGATCGCTTGAGGAACAGCAGATTTAGCAGCATTAATAATCGTTTTAACAATATTATCTAACATAAATTAGACCTCAAATTAGGAATAGCAAATCGAATGCAGAAAATTTTTTCTAGGATTTTTCAATTAGACCTAGAGCAAAGTTTAAGAGTTCCACCCGTTTTTCTTCCGAAAGGAAATTAATCAAAGCAGTAACTTTATCGGTTGTAGTTAACCATTGCTTAGTTTGAGCTTGCCAAACAACCATAAATTCATTGGCTAATAGCTTAAATCTATCGTAAGCATTCTGTATTGTTAGCTATAGTAATCCTAAATATGTCGTAACAAATCAAAAAGTAAATCAAAAAACTGAAACTCCCACCTGTTGCCTGTTGCCTGTTGCCTGTTGCCTAAAAAGCAGTAAGATTTTTGACACGAATAAAATAGGATTGCTATATCAGCTATCAGTTTCATTTAACCGTTAACTGATAACTGATAACTTAAATTACCAATATTTTTGAGAGCTGCTAAAACTTGCTCTAATTCATTTTCTTTCTCAATAGACAAAGCATAAGAACGACTATATATAGGAACATTTGCTTTTTGAAGTTTAACAAAAACAAACTCTCTACCATTAAGCAAAAAAGCAAACGTTGGGCGATGATTTTGGGAATTTTTCAACATATAAACTAAAGCTTGAGGTAGAGCTGCCGTAACATCAAATTTAGTCTTTTTGGATTCAATAACCAATATCCAAAATCTCTGTTGCAGAACTAAAACATCTATTCTACCTCTAACAATTAAATCATTATCTTCATCAGAAATTTCCACAGAAGTTTCAGTTATTATCGAAAAGGGAGGTTTAAAAAATCCAGCTAAATCTAGTAAAGGTGCTAAAATAACCAATTTGACTCCCTCTTCCAATAAAGGGCGACGATTAACTAAATTAAAATAGTTACTTCTAACTCTTTCTAAACTGCGTTTTTCTTCATCAGTTACAGAAGGTAAATTGTCTTGCCATTCCCGAAAAAATTGACTATCAGTTGTTAGTTGAAGTTCAAAGTTTTCTTGTAATTCTTCTAGAGTAATATCCTGAGCTTGAACAGTTTAAACCATAATAAATCATTGCTTTTAGGAAACAGGGAATAGGGAATAGGGAATAGGAAATAGGGACATAGAATAGAAATAAAGAGATAGTAACTGGTTAGTTTAGGGTCATTCTAATTCCACCAAACAAAAATATGAGTGTCCAAAACAATCATAAAACCTCTTCACAACAATTCTCCATATCCCAGTCTTCTATAGGAATAGCTGATTCTTGGGGAGCAGCATAGTGTAGATATGACTGCTTATTTGTCTAATGGATTAGAAGGATATTCTTGTTTAAATTCACTAATACTAACAAGTCCAGCCAGCTTATTTTGAATAACTTCATTCTCCTGACTCCTGACTCCTGACTCCTTTCTTACAAAACTCCCTTAGAACTAGGAATTTCCCCAACTCGCCTGGGGTCAATTTCCGTAGCCATCCGTAGAGAACGAGCAAAAGCTTTAAACCCTGCCTCAATAATATGATGAGAATTAATTCCAGCCAACTGTCGAATATGCAAAGTCATCAAACTATTATTTGCCACAGCCACAAAAAATTCCCGCACTAACTGAGTATCATAAGTACCAACCCGTTGAGTAGGCATTTCCAAACCATAACTCAAATGTGGACGACCAGAAAAGTCCAAGGCCACCTGAACCAATGCCTCATCCAAAGGAGCCAAAAAATGACCAAAACGCACAATACCCTTGCGATCGCCCAACGCCTGCTTTAAAGCCTGGCCCAAAGTAATCCCCACATCCTCATTAGTATGATGGTCATCAATTTCAATATCCCCCACAGCATGAACTTCCAAATCAATCAGTCCATGAGAAGAAATTTGATGCAACATATGGTCTAAAAAAGGAATCCCAGTATTAGCCTTACAATTACCCACACCATCAAGATTAAGAGTAACAGTTACATCAGTTTCCCCAGTCGTCCGTTTCACCGAAGCAACTCTGGCAGGCAAATTCAGTTTTGCTGGAGTAGATGAAGAATGGCGATCGCTTATCTGCATAATAAAAATATCAATATAAATTTTGAATTTTAATTTTTCACAGGTAGGTTGAGAATGATGAAAAATATCAAATGACAGTCCAGTAGGGTGCGTTAGGCGCTTACCACAAACTACCATTGAACTGTCAAATATTAGGTTGCGCCGTAACGCACCGTTGAGAAGTCTAGTCCAGTAGTGGAAGGACATACCTAAAATGGTGCGTGACGACGGATTACTGAATCCCTTTCATAGTCTAAATTTAAGCCGTCTAACGCACCCTACCAATTTGGCTATCCTTAACTTTTGACTTTTGAATTTTGAATTTTGACTTAAAAATCACATTCCCATAATTTCATAACCAGCATCCACATAAATAACCTGACCAGTAATGCCACTTGCCAGATCGCTACATAAAAAAGCAGCAGTATTACCAACTTCAATTTGAGTCACAGTCCGACGTAATGGAGCTATCTGTTCCACATGATGAATCATATCCTTAATACCTCCCACTGCCGAAGAAGCCAAAGTTTTAATTGGACCAGCAGAAATAGCATTAACCCGAATATTTTTCTGACCAAGTTCCGCAGCTAAATAACGAACATTCATTTCCAAAGCAGACTTAGCAATGCCCATCACATTATAATTAGGAACTACCCGCACGCCCCCTAAATAAGTGAGAGTGACAATACTTCCTCCTTCAGTCATCAGTTCCTTCGCCTCAGAACTCAAATCAATCAGAGAATAAGAACTAATTTCCAAAGCACGAGTAAAACCTTCACGAGTAGTATTACTAAAATCCCCAGATAATTCCTCCTTACCAGCAAAGGCCAAACAATGAATCAAAATATCCAACTTACCCCATTTTTCCCCTACTCCAGCAAAAGTAGCCTTCACCTGTTCGTCGTCCTGAACATTACAGGGTAAATATAAAGAAGGACTCAAAGGTTCTACCAATTCCCAAACCTTCTTTTCAAATCTACCCTTATCATCCGGGAGAAAAGTGACCCCCAAATTTGCTCCTGCTTTGTGGAGTTGTTGAGCAATTCCCCACGCAATAGAACGATTATTCGCAATACCTGTTACTAGAGCATTTTTTCCTGTTAAATCTAACATAATACCTTGATTTATTGAGAAACTATAGTAAAATTTTCAATCAAATAATAAAGTCTAAAATTTAATTTCATACTTAGAAGCTATAATACATAGCATCTTTGACATTAGGCAAATTTATAGATAATATTAGCACCTATGGCCATAATGAGAAATTGAATTTCTCGGTTTCACTGCCCTAATATATATGAATATAAAAGTAAAGTAAGTATTAAATATATTAAATATATATATAGCAATATGTAGAAACTTAATAGTATATTTCAGGAACTGAGCTATTAAGGTTAAGAGACGTTTAGTTAGTTATTAGAGAGTAAGGAAATTGGTCGTGACGCATGATAGACCGCTAGCAGCAGTTTTCCGTAATATATCTGGTGGGTCATATCCGCCAGTTGTAGAAACTTTTGAACGGGGCAAGACAATATTTTTTCCAGGAGACCCTGCAGAGCGCGTCTACGTTCTAATTAAAGGCGCAGTGAAGCTATCGAGGGTGTATGAAGCAGGAGATGAAATTACAGTGGCCTTACTCCGGGAAAATAGTGTATTTGGAGTATTGTCTCTAATTACAGGCCATAAGTCTGACCGTTTCTACCATGCAGTAGCTTTTACCCCTGTAGAATTAATATCTGTGCCAATTGACCAGGTGGAGAAAGCTCTCAGAGAAGATCCAGATTTGTCAGTTGTTTTATTACGTGGACTTTCATCTCGAATCTTACAGACAGAGATGATGATTGAAACTTTGGCACACCGGGATATGGGGTCTAGACTGGTTAGCTTTTTATTAATCCTTTGTCGAGATTTTGGAGTTCCTAGCAAAGATGGGATTACCATAGACTTGAAATTGTCTCACCAAGCAATTGCAGAAGCAATTGGGTCAACAAGGGTGACAGTTACTCGTCTGCTTGGAGACCTTCGGCAAGATGGAATGATATCTATTCACAAGAAGAAAATTACAGTACATAACCCAGTGGCTTTAAGTCAACAATTTACCTGATTTAGAGACACAAATATCTGTAAAAATCAAGATGAAATAACTGCTGAGGGTAAACTAAAAAAATTTTATAATGGCAATCTGAGGAGATAATACTATTTTCTCTTAAAATAAAATATTAATTAAGTAAAGAGATTGCCTTATAGAAACCAGAGAATTTTATATTTAAGAGAATTTTATATTTAATAGCTAGTCAAATAAATAATTACTGTCTATAATTTTTGATATTAGGCATATAGTCTGAGATAATAAACTAAAGGCAACCTCATAATTAAATTACTACCAGCAGCCATTAATGACCGCCGGTATTATCTTAGTATTAGCAATTCTGGTGCTAGGCGGTGTAATCGCTACTATTAGCGATCGCCTAGGTACAAAAGTAGGTAAAGCAAGACTACGACTTTTTAATCTTAGGCCCCGCGATACTGCCGCATTGGTCACCATGGTCACTGGCAGTATTCTTTCAGCTTTAACTTTAGCTATCCTATTTGCAACTAGCAAACCATTAAGAAAAGGTGTTTTCAGAATAGATGAAATCCAAACCAAACTTAATGAAACTCGCAAGGAAGTGACAAAAGCTGAATTTGAAACCACCCGAATCAAAAATGAATTACAAAAAGCAAGAGCTGATTTAGAATTAGCTCTAACTCAATTGAATCAAGTTAATCAGTCTTTGGATAAAGCTTTAGTCCAAAAAGCAGAAACAGAATCCCAACTCAAAATAACCAAAGAGCAATTAAATCAAGTTCAAGCAGTAAAAATCCGTACTCAAGAAGAACTTAGGCAAGTTCAAAAAGCAAAAGCTAGAACTGAAGCCGAACTTAATTTAACTCAAAACCAACTGAATAGTATAGTACAACAAAAAGAAATCCTGAGACAAGAAATTGAACAAATGCAAATAGAGCGTCAAAAAATATTAAAAGATTAAAAATATAGCATTTTATAGCAGAAGGAAGAAGGAAGAAGGAAGAAGGAAGAAGGAAAAGTATTACTTTGTCTGAGTTTTAAACTTTTGAACTGTCCTAACCTTTCCTTCGACTGCTATACCTTGCCTTTTATGTACTCCCTAAAAAAAATTACATTATGAATAATTAAGGTTTAAAGCATTTTTTTTATAGAAAAAATAATATTAAATCCGGTTACCACCACCCTTATTTTAGTAGATAAAATTTTTTATATAATATGGAATTTAGTTAACTACTATAAAGGGGTTGTGTTCAATAATTGATAATTGATAATTACCTCTACCTAAAAGGAAGAGGATTTAATCAAAGGAAAATTTTTTCTTGTTTCTCCTTAAAAGGAGAGGGTTTAAATCTTAATTATTCGGTAATCACATTAAGTATAAAAAAACTGTTCGCCAATCCGATAATTTTCAGGATAAGTAATTATTAATTGTTAATTATTAATTGCTTAATTTCTGCAACTGAGAAAAGCTACAACAACAAGTAAAATTTAAATAAAAAAGATTAATCTAGTCAGCAAATAAAGATATCCAAACATGATTTTAGGATTTGACCCAGGTAGCCAAAAGTGTGGTATTGCACTTATGGATAGAGAAAAAAAACTACACTACCACCAAGTTATAGAATCTCTAGAAGTTGTCAAAACAATTAAAAACTTATATCAAAAGTTTGACATTGATTTAATAGTGATTGGCGACCAAACCACCTCAAAAATTTGGAAACAAAGCCTCACAAAAATCATTTCAAAAACAGTACCAATAATCAAAATAGATGAACGTTATTCTAGTTTAGAAGCTCGCGATCGCTATTGGCAAATGTATCCTCCTCAAGGTATTTTTCGTCTAATTCCTTTAGGAATGAGAATTCCACCTAAACCAGTAGATGATATTGTCGCGATAATTTTGATAGAAAGATACTTAAAAAATGACTCACTCTATAGCAGGGCTATTTCATTCTAAACTTTGCCATTTTGTGTATTGACGAAATAACGTTATTTCAAACTTTAGGAAATTTATTTTTCGCTGTCTGAAAATCAATAAATTCATTTTTTCTTGATTTGAAAGATTAACTGATACCAATTTGAAAAAACCTACGGTTTTGATTTTTCAGCGTTTGAAACAACCTAAACTCGTTAGAGAATTTATGTCATACTTCAAATTATCTAGGAAAATTCTAGATTTTACACAGCTTGAAACTATTGCTTGGTAAGCTTTTCAATATAAGCGTAGGTTTCTGTTCAAATGCCCCCGCTCATCCTATAAAAACATCGCTGAGTTGTTCCTTAAATTGCTCAATCCATTCATAAATTTCACTGAGAGTCGTTTTGGCATCTCTTTGGGGTTGCCATCCAGTAGCGGCCATAACTTTGCGGGAGTCTGTAACAAAAATAGGAACATCTCCAGGGCGAGTTTCGGGAACGGGAGTAATGGAAATCTGATGCCCGGTAATTTCCTGACAAAGCTCGGTAGTTTCATGCAGTGAAAGGGTGTTAATGGCTCCCCCACCCACGTTAAAAGTCTGTCCTTTCAACTCCTCCAAACTGTGAATTTGTAAGTCAATTAAGTCTAGTAAATCGGCCAGATGCAAGAAGTCTCTAACCTGTTTGCCTGTACCGCCATAGCCGATATATTTCAATGGTTTCAGGAAATAGTGACAGGCCATCCATAGAGCAAATACTCCCTGATCGACCTTGCCCATCTGCCAGGGACCAGTTAGCACTCCACAGCGATTAATTAAGGTCCTCATGGAGTAGGCATTGGCATATTCAGCGATTAGTAATTCTGATGCCAGCTTGGTTGAGCCGTAGAGAGAGCGCGCTTTATCTAAAGGAAATTCTTCGGAAATTCCCTGACTGGATGCCCCCTGTAAAGGCTGTTGTTCCATCAGTTGAAAGCGGGTTTCTGTTTCGGTAAACTTTAGAGCCTTCAGATAAGCAATGGGATCAACCCGACTGGTAGATAGAAAAATAAAATCTGCCTCAGTTTGCCGAGCTAATTCCAAGCAGTTAATCGTTCCTACTAGATTCGTTTGCAGCACATAGCCTGGAGAAGCATATCCTGCCAAAACTGATGGCTCCGCCGAACACTCTAAAATTAAATCGGGTTGTAGTGCCGTTGGTTCCAGATATTCGGCATTTCGCACATCACCATGCACAAACTCAATTCCTGCTTGCTTTAGCCGAGATCAATTTAATTCTGAACCGTACGAAAAAAACTGTAGAAAATCGTGACAGCTTTTATCTTAATATTGGATTAACCAATACAGGCTGTACGGCACAGCTCACTATTCCCTCGGCAGTAAATGCCTCTGGGAATTTCTTTCTAATTATTTGAAGACTGCCGTTGATATCAGCATTAATCACTTTACCAGTTCCACTTCTAAACAAACCGCGTTTGACTCGTTTTCCCACATAATTCTCATGGCACCTGGGCAATTCTAAATCAAGTGCAGAAGTTTTACTGGTGTAACTTTCTTCTGTCTCCATAACTTTGATACCAGCAAGTTCACATTTATAAGTTATCTGTTGAATTAGCTTAGAGTGTGGTATTTGGGTAAAGTTTTGATTGTTTTTTTGCCTATATTTGCACCTTGTTTCCAGTTATCATTTTTTCCTATGACTACAGTACCAATATTATTTGTGGTTAAATACTCAACCACTAACTTACTGGTGTTATGCAGATAATTGGAAACAAAACGATTTCTATGATAACTTAATGCTTCAATCTTACGACTGGTTTTTCTGTTGCCTTTGAGATGACTTTGGTACTTAGCTTTACGCTTGTTATATAATTGATTGACACTTTTTAGTGGCTTCCCGTTAATCAGCAGTGGTTTGACACCAGGCTTATTTGTAGATAGAGCAACTAATCGGTCAATTCCTAAGTCTATTCCGGCTACATATCTTGAGTTTATTTGTGGCTGATTCGTTTTTTCATACACTACTTCAATTATATAGCAGCT
>NZ_RCBY01000094.1 GCF_003838195.1 Okeania hirsuta | reverse complement strand
CATTAAAGATGCGCGACGATCGCTTCATGTTCACTGCGGCTGGACTCTGGAATTTCTACTTAATGGCAGGATAATTTAATCAGTGAAAACCAGAATTTTCCCATTTCACTTTAAGGTTTTATTTCGCGACAAGTCTATTGTATGTGTTTGTGTGTGTTTTGTTGCGTTGCCCCTATATACTTAGGGGCTATTTTTTTTGTTCGCGTTCGCTGCAATAAAGCTTGACATTATGTCCTATTTTCTACATATCTTGTCTATGCATCATTAGCAGCAAGACCTACAGCAGTTAAAGTACCTTCAAAACTCAAGAATTAAACTACCGCCACTTTCACGTCAATATTACCAGCAATCGCTTTTGAGTACGGACAGAGTTGATGAGCTTGAGCAACGACCTGCTCCGATGTTTCACGCTCTGAGTTTGGCATTTCCACTTTTAACTCAGCAGCAAGCTTATATCCACCATCTGCTGGATCTCTGCCAAGAGTGACGACACGTCACCGTTGCCTTAGACGCATCGACCCGCATCTTTCTGGCAACCAAAGCCAGTGCCCCATGAAAACAGGCGGCGTATCCAGCAGCAAACAGTTGTTCTGGATTGGTTCCTTGACCCCGACCACCAAGCTCTTGAGGCATCGCCAGTTCTAAGGCTAATAATCCATCCTCACTTTCCGCATGACCTGACATCCGGGCGTGTTCTTCTTGCCCCGGTGTTACAGTGACCACAGCCGTATACAAAGACTTCATTTCAGCCCCTTCGTATGGCTGTTCTAATTGCTGCATCAGTTTCTCTGTATCAGGGTTCATAATTCCTCGCTTTTCCGAACAATGCTTCAAGTACCATAATACTACGAGTCGGGGCACGGGTTCGTGTAAAATCAGGCTACATCTCCTGAAAGCTTTGTTATAATTCAGTTTTAATGTCCAGCCCAGAACGGAAATCAGCAGAATAAGTAATTTTATATTTCATCAAAACTCCAATAGGTCAGACATTTCAGCTTGTGGCTGCTGGAGATTATCATCGTACACCATCAAGGTCTTGGGGTCAGCATGACGGCTAAAACTTTGGGCTTTCCTAATATTCCCACCATTACGTTCCAAAACTGCTGTAATGGCAGAATGTGACCGCTGAGTGCTAATCAATGTGTAAGAAAATTCACCTCCACCCACAATAAAAAGTTAATTGTGTAAGAAAATTCACCTCCACCCACAATAAAAAGTTAATTGTGATAACTCATGCACATTTTCCCACTTCCCCAAAAACTAGGAGATGATAAAAATATAGAGCAGGACTTACATAAAAGCACTTAATATAGTGGTTTTATCTGGTAAATGACCAATTAATGCGCTATATATAGATTTACTTCCTAAGTCCTGCTCAATTCAAAAAACAAGGAGAAAATTATGCTTGCTGGAACTCAAACAACTACTACTCGTGCTACTCTTACCCTTGGTAGCACTGGTGAAGATGTGAAATATTTACAAACAGTTTTGAATGCCATTGTTGCTAATAATAGCTTAGTAGTTGATGGAATATTTGGTAATCTTACAAAGGAAGCTGTCATAGCTTTTCAAAAACGATATGGTTTAACTGCGGATGGAATTGTGGGTCCCCAAACTTGGGGATTAATAGATACAGGGAAAATTGCCCGCGCTACTCTGTATTTTGGTAGCACTGGAGAAGATGTAGAATATCTACAAATATGGTTAAAGGCTGCTGGATTTCGTTCTTTGGTAGTTGATGGAATATTTGGTGTAGCAACAGAAGAAGCTGTGAAGAATTTCCAAAAATCCTCTGGTTTAACTGTGGATGGAATTGTTGGTCCCCAAACTTGGGCAAAATTAGAATCTATCAATGTTTAGAGTTGAATTCACTAATCAAAACTAACAAAACCATAGCTATGGCTAAAGTAGCTATCAACAAACCATTTTTTTACCAGCATTCAGTCTTCAGCTAAAATTCGGGGGTGAAAATCCCCATTATACGACTTGAAAACTGATTACTGATTGCTAACCTAATCTTCAACTAAACTAAGGAATTTTCTCAAATGACTGTATCAACTTTGCCAGTATTAAAAGAAGGGGATAGTGGAGATGCTGTTCGCTTTCTTGAACAGTTACTATCCTCAATCTATTGGTTTGGTTTCCAACAAGGTAGACCATCTCTGATTACAAGTAATGTGAAATTTGATGCTCAGTACGATAATCAATGCCAACAAATAGTAACTGAGTTTCAGGAAAATTATAACGCCATTTTTCCTTTTCCATCACCTGACATCACAGTAGATGGAGTGGTAGGTCCCCAAACATGGAAAGCGTTAGGTGATGCTATCTTCAAATACACTTATTAAAACTTAAACACTCTTGTTGCTACATCTCTAGATATGACTGCAACAAGAATGTACAAACTCTTGGAGTTTAGTCCTGGGGTTCCTGACCAAATCGCTCTAATTTCTCATACTCATCTATCCTAATACAGGAGAATTAACAATGACTTTAAGTGTTTCAAGTTCTTTTTCTTTACCAGTTTTACGCAACGGAAGCACCGGTTCTGATGTGACTCTGATACAACGCCTTCTCAATAATGCTGGCTATGGTTCTTTAGTGGCAGATGGTATCTTTGGTGTTCGCACTGACACCGCAGTTAAGCAGTTCCAAAAAGACCGAAATTTAATAGTGGATGGTATAGTTGGTTCTCAAACTTGGGAAGCTTTACTGCCTCCTACTATCGGTCAGGGTAGCAGCGGTGATGATGTTAAACGTCTGCAAATTACCATGAATGAAACGAACTATGGAACTCTAGTTGTAGACGGTATTTTTGGTTCAAACACTGAAGCATATGTTAAGGCATTCCAAACAGAGATGTCCTTAGAAGTTGATGGCATTGTCGGTCCTTTAACGTGGTATGTTCTGATGAGCAATCAGATTCAACATTAACGATTTTTAGAAAGTACTGGCTTAACCCACGCTCCCGTGTTTAACTTTCCGGTTCGTTCTTCATGGAACTGGCGGTCGCATTCCCAAGAATATTATTGAGAGCGAGAGCGTGGCAATCAGAACTTTAACCCTTGCCGATAATGTAGACAAAGAATATCTTAGGCTGTTCATTAATTGATAATTGATAATTACCTCGGGTTTTAACCGTTACGGAATTGAAGATAAGGAAATATTATTTCTTTTCTCTTGGTCTCATGGATATGGCTCCGAGACCTCGCCATCCCACCCTTCGGGAAGCTACGAAGATCGACCGCTTTTTCCCCTAATGTAGACAAAGGATATCTTAAGCTATTCATTAATTGATAATGGATAATTGATAATTACCTCGGGTTTTAACCGTTACGGAATTGAAGATAAGGAAATATTATTTCTTTTCTCTTGGTCTCATGGATATGGCTCCGAGACCCCGCCATCCCACCCTTCGGGAAGCTACGAAGATCGACTGCTTTTTCCCCTTAAAAGGGTCAGTTTTAAACCAGAATTATTTAATTATTAATTATTAATTATTAATTATTCGGTCAGGTGTTGGCTTGTTTCCTTGGAGCGATCGCAACAAGAATGTACAAACTCTTGGACTTTAGCCCTGGGGTTCCTGACCAAATCGCTCTAATTTCTCATACTCATCTATCCTAATACAGGAGAATTAACAATGACTTTAAGTGTTTCAAGTTCTTTTTCTTTACCAGTTTTAAGCAACGGAAGCACCGGTTCTGATGTAACTCTGGTACAACGCCTTCTCAATGATGCTGGCTATGGTTCTTTAGTGGAAGATGGTATCTTTGGTGTTAGCACTGACACTACAGTTAAGCAGTTCCAAAAAGACCGAAATTTAACAGTTGATGGTATAGTTGGTTCTCAAACTTGGGAAGCTTTACTGCCTCCTACTATCCGTCAGGGTAGCAGCGGTGATGATGTTGAACGTCTGCAAATTATCCTGAATGAAATGGGCTATTCTCTAGTTGGAGATGGTATTTTTGGTTCCAACACTGAAGCAGCTGTCAAGGAATTCCAAAAAAATAGCCGCTTAGAAGTTGATGGCATTGTCGGTCCTTTAACTTGGTATGCTCTGATGAGCATTATGATTACACATTAACGATTTTTAGGTTGTATTATCCAAGTGTGGGAGTTCAATTCTCCCACTTCTGACTTCAGTTATTCAGACAGTGAGATTTGAGGAGAATACTCCCATGCAAGTTAGATGGAAAATTTTATTGGTCAAAATAACAGTCTGGTTAAGTTTAGAGATTTGGCTAAATTTAGTAGGACTTGATTACTTAGCTGATTACAGTGAGTTTATTTTTGAGCAGAATAATGGCTTTGTTGGGCTTTGTTGTGTGAATCTGTGCAGCACTTCCTGGTACTGAACCTGATTTTGCATTTGAAACTTGCAGTGAGTTAAGTTATGAATAAAATTAAAGTTGTCAAATTCTACAATTAAAGAACTTAGAAAACATGACAGATGTAATAAAGGTATTACTTAATTTGCAAATGCCAACCATGCTAATTGTGGCAGGACTATTGATTATTATTTTAGGATTTGTCACAAAAATAGGTGGTATAATTGAGGTTTCACGAGAACAAAAAAGATTTACTATTCCTATAGGGTTATTTCTTCTAGTGCTTGGTATTGTTCTTAACTTTGCATCATCTCCAACTCCAACTCCTCCAACTACAACTACAACTCCAACTCCTCCAACTACAACTACAACTACAACTACAACTCCTCCAACTACAACTACAACTACAGGTGAAAAACCACCTCTTGATAATTCTAATATTGAACCTACAGTTACATATAATGAACCTACAGTTACATATAATATGAATAAAATAGATAGCCGCAGTAGTTATGCCGACATAATGATCGGTAATCAAAATATTAGTGGTACTTTTATTGTCGAAAGATTAACTCTTAATTGGGATTACTCAAAATGTCCCCAATTTACTAATGTACCTGATTTAAGTGCTGACGTTATGAAAGAGTCTGAATACACTGCTAGTTTAACTCAAAAATCTGACTCTAAAGTTTTAGATGATCGGGAATTCAAATATCCTCCTAATGATGTAGATAAATTTAGTATTTTTATAAACCATAGTAAAAATGGGGTCTACACAGTTTGGTTTGATTTTGACTACTACTTGTTTGGAAATGAAGATACAAAAAATAAGAAGACAGAAAATAAGGTTATTTCGTATTGTAACAAGTCGTAACAAGTTCGTATATTAACAAATGTAGTTAATTAAGTTATAAAACCTAAATTAGACTGAAAACCTAAAATCAATTTCAGTGTTAAACTAAGCAAGCTCATTAAGCATTAAAAAAAAAATTTTTCTCAAGACTAACAAAAGACTAAAACAATGGGCAAAAAATCAATCAATAATGCTAGAAATATTTTAAATTTACTAAATAGTATATTATTTGGTGATTTTCAGGATATTATCACTATAGTTAGTATCGTTGCGTAAGTCCTGTCTATACTGATTATGCTCAAACTTAGAGTTGAATGTTAATAAAATTTGCAATTATGTTCTGCAGCTCAACTTACTATACTGATGTCCAATGTTTAATCAATCGAAAAAATATTCCTCATTTTTCAAAAATTAAGTGATTCTGATGTGCAATAAATGTTTTATTTCTTTAGTACGACCGCTCCGAGCAATATCAAAATTATTCCTTTTTTAGTTTTAAAATTTATAAGCAACACAGAAAAAGGAAGAAAATTAATCAAATAGAGACATATCTATAGATATAGTAGTGAAAGCTGAGAAAAACTTTTTTGAGAATCTCGGTATAGCCTTCTATAGATAATGAGCAAAAAAAATATGACTAACAGCCAACCAAAAATTATTGTCCTAGATGATGACCCAACAGGTTCCCAAACTGTTCATAGTTGTCTACTTCTAACTAAGTGGGATGTAGAAACCCTAAAATTAGGATTACTTGATGAATCTCCCATATTTTTTATCCTCTCCAATACTCGCGCCCTGACCCCAGACCAAGCAGCCAATGTGACACGAGAAGTTACACATAACTTGACCGAAGCGATCGCTCAATCAAATATCCAAGATTTCTTAGTCGTTAGTCGTTCTGACTCTACTTTACGGGGTCATTATCCCATAGAAACAGATGTCATAGCAGCCGAACTTGGTCCATTTGATGCGCATTTCCTAGTTCCAGCATTTTTTGAAGGTGGGAGAGTCACCCGCAACAGTACCCACTATTTAATGGTTAATGGTGTAGAAACTCCAGTTCACGAAACAGAATTTGCCAAAGATTCAGTATTTGGCTACACCTATAGTTATTTACCTGATTATGTGGAAGAAAAAACCAAAGGTCAAATCAAAGCAGAAACTGTAGAAAAATTTAGACTTGATGATATTCGCTCTGGTAGTTTAGAACGTTTGATCAAAATGACTGGCAACCAATGTGGAGTTGTCGATGGTGAAACTCAAGCCGACTTAGACAAGTTTGCCAATGATTTGTTGGCAGCAGCTAGTCAAGGTAAAAAGTTTCTATTGCGGAGTGCTGCAAGTATTTTAACTTCTTTAGCTGCTTTGGGAAATCAACCTATAGCTGCTGAAGAGATGAGGCAATATGTTAGGAGTGGGAAACCAGGTGTAATTATTGTGGGTTCTCATGTTAAGAAATCTACCCAACAGTTGGAAAGATTATTACAAGAGTCTGATGTAGTGGGTGTAGAAGTAAATGTGTCTCATTTAGTTGAGGACTCTGGGGAGAACAGAGCAACTTTACTCAAAAATATACTCGAAAAAGTTCATACTGTTCATGCAGAAGGGAAAACACCTGTAGTTTATACCAGTCGTGAGGAGTTGACTTTTGAAAATGTGCAAGTGCGTTTGGAGTTTGGTGTAGCAGTTTCCGAGTTATTAATGGATATTGTTCGGGGTTTGCCGGAGGATATTGGATTTTTGATAAGTAAAGGTGGGATTACTTCTAATGATACTCTCAGTAAAGGTTTAGCTTTAACTACTGCTAGGTTATTGGGTCAGGTATTAGCTGGTTGTTCGATGGTGCGGACTCCTGCAGAGCATCCTCAATTTCCTGAATTACCTATTGTTTTATTTCCAGGTAATGTTGGGAATGTAGATGGTTTGGCGACAGTTTATCAGCGCTTGAGTCTATATTGATGTCTCTAGGGGTTAAAACACCCTGAATTCTAAGCGGATGTGCTTACGCGGGCGCTATTGCCACGCGAGGCACTGCTTACGATATTTTCTAGTTAGATCGTCCAACTTATATCGTTGTGGAAGCATCAAAACTTCCCTACCAACCTTGGCTAAATCTAAACTTAGCTGTGTTGCTACTTTTTTGATAATATTTCCAGCACCATTAGCATCGGCATTAATCAATTTACCTGTTGCTGAACGGTACAAACCACGATTAACACGCTTTCCTGATGGCTCCCACCTTTTCCTACGGAATGCTACGCAAACGGGTTTTTCACCAAATGTCGGTAAGAAATCTTCATCTAGAAAACTAGCCTTACTCGTGTAACTTTCCTCAGTCTCAACAAACTTAATTCCATACTGCTCAGACAATTCAGCTATCCTGGCTTTTAACTTGGCTGTTGGTATTTGAACAAACTGTTGGTTATTCTTCTTGCCGATGTTAATGCTATCTTTTTGGCGTTGATTCCACCCAAAAACTATTGTACCCACTTGATGTTCAATGCACCAGTTGATAACAAACCTAGCTGCTTTGTTCACATTATCCCGCATTTGACGGTTACGCTTTTCAGTTATAGCTGCTAAGTTATCGTCCCAGTAGTCAGCAGACTTACCTGATTTGATTTTGGCTACTTGCTTGTTGTACCATTGATTTTGAGATTTAACCTTTTTGCCATCAACTATAAAAGCCTTACCTACATTGCTCACGCAGGTTAACCAGTTGTTTAATCCAGGGTCTATGCCTAAGACGTTTTCTGCTATGGGTTGGCCTTTCTCTCGTGTAGGTTGCTCATAAACAAATTCTAAATAGAAGCAGTTGTTTCTGGGCACAAATCTCAATTCTTTAATTTGATTGAAATCTAAGTTGCTAGGCATTGGCAATAAAAAATGGTCTATTCCAAACCATGCTTTGACTTGTTTACCTAGAGGGAACTTAAGCATTCCATTCACTAGCTTGACCCAGCGTGCTGGATAACTAACGACTGCTAAACCATTCTTTTTGCGGTATTTTGGTGGTTTTGGCTTTTGTGCCAGTTCACCTGAAGTAAACATTTTGGCAAGTCTTGCATAAGAGTTGAAAGACTCAATTACAGAATGTAATGTCTGTTGAGCACAGGCTGAACGCATAGCCTTAAAATGCAGATTACTTTTTAACTCAAAATCTAGTTCAGCTTTAGACACAAAGCGTCCTGCTTTAAATAGCATTTGACGACAATAGTAAATACCACAATTTGTCAACTTATTTGCTTCTGTACATAGGTATTCAAGCACAGCCATTACTTCTGAGGTATTCTTGACTAGGTGTTGTTGGCATCCATACATTAATTAATTATTACCTCCTGTAGATATAATAGCACTATTAAATTCGGAATATATAAAGTATAAACTAGATAACTATATACCATCAAACCACAAAGGATTTATTGACATCTCCAGAGGTTGAAACACCCTGGATTCTGTGGGAAATCCACCGCAAATGGGATAAATCCGCATTTGCTTAAAGTCTGTCAAGAAACTTCTAGACTCCTGGGCGTAAATCAAAAATTTAGCTGTGAGCTTACTTTCAGAGTGGTTTTACTCAAGATATTGGAGCAATAAATAGCTGCTTTAGCTGCATTACTTGCTTTCAGCCGTCGTAGGAAATTAATTCCCCGTCTCTTGTCCGCCGGAATCTCACCGCACTAGCTAGAGGTCATGGCCACAAACCTTGTTCTTACTCATATTCCAACCATTATAACAGACTTTGACTCCGCTTTATTACCCGCGTGTCTTTATTCAACCAGGGGATAAATCCGCCTGGCTAACTTCCTCCCGATATCCATTAGGTTTGGCAATACTTGATTTTTCAGTATTGACTTAATAATCGTAATCTTAGTGGAAAATTTTACGAAAGATGGACGAGAGCTTGAAAGCCACGTCTTTTTAAAGCGTGGATGAAAAACGAACGGGGGATTTTAATCGCCTTAAAAATTTTTCATTTTCTCTTCTTTAATGTTATCCTATTAAAGGAGGTAATCAAAGATGTATGGATGTCAGCAAGAGTTAATTAAAATTCCCGAAACTATCCCGTTTTTAGAATACTTATGTACCACAGCAAATAAACTTATTAATTGTGGGATTTATTTGGCTAGGCAGTGGTATTTTAAGTTAGGTAAGATTCCGGGCAAATACAACTTAGAAAAGAAGTTAAAGTCCAATAGTAATTATCAGTTTTTGTATTCTCAAGCAGCACAACAAACTCTTAGAGGTGTAGCAGAAGCATTTAAGTCTTATCAAGCACTTTCTCAGAAGTATCTCAAAGGAGAATTAACTGATAAACCCCAACTACCAAAATATCACAAAAAGGGAGGTATGGGAGTAATAAATTATCCTAAACAAGCTTTAAAGCTGGAAAATGGTCAAGTTAAAGTACCTCTGGGAAGAAAGGTTAAAGCAGCATTTAAAGTTGATAGTTTTCTCTTAAATTTTCCAAGTAATCTTGAGTTTAAAGAAATCAGAGAAATTAGAATTTTACCTCGTAACTGCTGTTTTTATGTAGAATGGGTTTATGAGTTAAAAGCCGATCAACCTCAGCTAGATCAAGCCAAAGTTATAGGCATAGACCACGGAATTGATAATTGGTTAAGTTGTGTCTCTAATGTAGGGACAAGTTTTATTTTTGATGGTAAACACCTGAAGTCAAAAAATCAATGGTACAACAAGCAAATAGCTACAATTAAAGATAATAAACCCCAATATTTTTGGTCAAATAAATTAGCCTGCATAACTGAAAAACGCAATATACAGATGCGTGATGCTGTTAACAAAGCAGCAAGATTGGTGATTAATCATTGCCTTAAACATGGAATTGGTCGAATAGTTTTTGGTTGGAATAAACGACAAAAAGATAGTATTAATATCGGTGCAAAAAACAACCAAAAGTTTGTACAAATCCCCACAGCTAAACTCAAAGAACGAATTATTCAGTTATGCGAATTATACGGCATAGAGTTTATTGAAACTGAAGAATCGTATACCTCGCAAGCTAGCTTTTTAGATGATGACCTCTTGCCAAAATACGGTGAAAAACCCAGAAGTTGGAAGCCATCAGGCAAGCGAATTAAGCGATGCAGCGCGGTCTTGGGGGTTTCCCCCATGAGCGACTGCATCAAGACAACGAGGACTCTATCAAACTCAAAACGGTTTGTTAGTTAATGCCGATTGTAATGGGGCAGCTAATATCCTCAAAAAAGTAGCGGCAACTTTAAGGTTTTCCCTTAAAGAAGTCAGTAGAGGCAGTTTGATAATGCCTTTAAGAATCCAGTTTTGGATTGCTTAAGAATCCCCTGTGCATAAGCCTGGGGAATATCAAAATTATTCAAAATCTCAACTGAAGATAATTGCTTATGATGCTAATCCTAGTAATAATCATAAAAATTGATTCATGTCTGGTCAGATTATTCATTCCTCAAAACAATTAAGCTTTTTTAATATTGATAAACCTATTAATTTACAAATGCATGAACATCGGTTCACTTTTATAGATTTATTTGCTGGCATTGGCGGATTTAGAATTCCTCTAGAAGAATTAGGAGGAAAATGTTTAGGATATTCAGAAATTGACTCTGATGCGATGAAGGTTTATCAGCAAAACTTTCTGAATGGATATATCAATAATGATGAAAAATATCTGGGAGATATTACTAAAATTTCTAAGCTGCCTTGGCAGATAAATTTGATAGTTGGTGGAGTTCCTTGTCAACCTTGGTCTGTAGCTGGAAAGTTAAGAGGCTTTGACGATCGTAGAGGAAAACTTTGGTTTGATACGATTAGAGTTGTGGAGGAAAATCAACCTGAAGCTTTTATTTTTGAAAATGTTCGAGGGTTAATTAGTCCGGTTAATCAAAAGTCATTTGAATTAATTATTCAGCAGTTTGAAAAGATTGGTTATCGTGTCTATTACAAGTTACTTAATTCTGCTGATTTTGGATTGCCTCAAAATAGAGAACGAGTTTTTATTGTCGGGATTAGGAAAGATTTAGATATAGATTGTTTCGATTTTCCTGAACCATTGAATATTCAAACTAAACTGTTTCAAGTTATTGATGGTCTGGAGGCTAATTTTGATATTCAAAAGGCAAAATTGTCACCAGATGTTTTGTTTAATGGTAGTATTCCAGTCTCTAGAAATAAATTTCAGAAAAATGATGAGTTGAATGATTTTTTTGTTTTTTGTGATACGAGAAATGGTCATACAACTATTCATTCTTGGGATATTATTCAGACAACTAAAAGGGAAAAGTTGATTTGTGGAACTATTCTCAAAAATAGACGCAAAAAAAAGTATGGTAAAAAAGATGGTAATCCTTTATCTTTTGCAGATTTATCTGAATTAATAGATAATTTGCAAATTCAAGAATTGAACAGATTGGTTGAGAAGAAAATTATTCGTTATGTTGCGGAACAGGGTTATGAATTTGTCAACTCTAAAAATTCATCAGGAATTAATGGCATATATAGAATATTTTTGCCTCATTCAGAGATTGTGCCTACCCTAACTGCTACAGGTACAAAAGATTGTATAGCTACGGTTTCTATTAATGGGGAAACTCCAGAGGAGTATAAGTCTTTATTTATCAAGGAAATTTATCAGAAGAAAAAGTATAGGTATATAACTGCAAAAGACTGTGCTAAGTTACAAGGTTTTCCTAGTTGGTTTAGACTGCATAGTAAGGAGAATATTGCTAAGAAACAATTCGGCAATGCTGTATCTATTCCAGTTGTTTATTATTTAGCTAAGTCTTTACTGGAGTTGCTAGGTTTTGTTAATTAGATTAACTTCATAATGATAAATATAAAAGCTTACCGAAAAATCAAGGTATAAAGCCTCTCACTCGCCGTGGAGAAACAAAAAAATTTTTCCTTTTATTCAATCCAATCCGTTTTAGGGAGAGGTAATTATCAATTATCAATTATCAATTATTGAAACCCCTCTTTTACCTAGATTTTGACTTAATCCATTGGTCAATCTTTGATTTCATCTCAACTCCAACTTCTCTAAAAATGTTTAATAAGTCTTCATATACCTCTTCCCCTGCACATTCATTCCAAAAATTTTCTTGAATTAATAGCTCATTTTTTACATCACATTCATTAGCAGTCCATCGAGCATAGGGGCGAGGATGATAAGGATTGTAGGGAATAGCAATATAAGTTTTGATCTTTGCTTGTTTCTATTGACTAAACCTTAATCCACACCAACGGAGCATTTTTCTTCTTAATGCACCAAATTCTTTTTTGTTAGGTTTTGCAGTAGTTATATCAATGTATAGCTCTTCATTTGTATTTGGTTTATAAATAAAAATATCTAGACGAGAATCTTTATCTTGCCTTGGTTTTGCCTCTTTAATAGATTGCTTGATTTTTTCAATTTCTCGTACTTTATCAGGAGGGGTATTACTCTGACATAATTCATTAATCATATTTTCTGTTTGAGCATCTATCTCACCTAATAAATCATATTGAGTTTGCGCTTCATAGCCAGCATTTTCAGCTAATATTTTAGCAATAGGTTCATATACAGACATACCAAATGATGTATAAAAAGAATGTAATATTGAAGTTTGTATAATTACTGCTTCACCAAATAATGCTTCAAAAAATGGCTTATAGTCAGTTTCACCCCAGTATCTATTTAACTTTGTCTCAATCACATTTTGTACTAAATCTTTAATTTTGATTTTAGTTAAATATTCCATTATTAATGAATCTGCTAAATTTACCGGGTAATTAATAATTAATAATTATTAATTAAATAATTGAGGTTAAAAGCCTCCCCTTTCAAGGGGAAAAAAATAAATTTTTTCCTTAGAACATCAATCCTCTCCCTTTTAGGGAGAGGTAATTATCAATTATCAATTAATGAATCACACTTATAGCCTTTTCCTTATTAACACAAATGCCCCTAATACCCACATACAAAAATAAAATATTGACATTATCAGGATATAATTTGATGGGAGATAAAAAATAAGGAAGCAAAGAAATAATAGGAGATGTGGTAGAATGCACATTACACAGCAACAAGAGCAATTTAGTAATGCTTATTTGAGAGCAGTTGCAACGGTTGCTGGATATAGTCTATCTAAACCAGATGTAGATGATGATAGTATTGATTGGTCAATCCATAAACGAGGAGGTAATGGCACTATTCGCTCTCCTCGTATTGAGTTACAATTAAAGTGTCTTTTAAGAGATAATCCCATAAATTCAGAAGGAATTAAATATGATTTAAAAGTAAAAAACTATAATGAGTTAATTCCAGAGAATGTATTAGTTCCTCGTATTTTAGTAGTGGTAGTAGTTCCTCGCCTTCCTGAGAGTTGGCTCACACAATCTGATGAACAAACTATCTTAAAATATTGTGCTTATTGGATATCTTTGAGAGGAAAACCTCCTACCGATAATAATACAACAGTTAGAGTTAACATTCCACAAAAGAATCGTCTTACTGTTAATAAATTATCACAATTAATGGAAATTGTAGCATCAGGAGATGCGCCATGACCAGAAAAGAAATTATTAGAAATCCTAATTTTCTAAAAGAAATTAATCCCAAATATGTTTCTAGTTATCTAAATTTAAAAGGATGGAATCAGGAAATAAAAATATCTGACAAAGCTTCTATTTGGATTCTACATTCAGAGGAAGATAATGAAGATAACTACTATGAAATTTTACTACCTTTACAGTCTAGTCTTCAAGATTATGCTATTCGGATTAGTGAAGTTTTGCACACCCTATCTATTGTAGAAAATCGCCCCATAATTGAGATTATAAATGAAATCAATAATATTAATTTAGATATTATTAGAATTAGAGTTGACTATCCCGATCTAACAGATAATACTATTCATTTAGATGATGGAATTAGACTTTTTGATTCAACTAAACAATTGATGTATTCTATTTCATCTTCGGTTGTTAATCCTAGACCTTTTTTTCAAGGAGGCAGGTCTAAAAAAGTTACAGACTATATGGAAAGATTACGAATAGGTCAAACTGAACCAGGTAGTTACATTATTAAAATAATATCCCCAGTTTCCGACCCTTTGTCTGATAATTTTGAAAGACAAGTTATCAAAAAACTATTTAATGCTTTAGAGATAACTAATAATTTTCCTGAAAATATAGAGGAGGGGGAACAGCTAGTAGAAATTGTAGAGACAGGAATTAGTTCCAATTTCTGTGATGCAATTTTTAAAATGAGTCAAGGAGTTAGTAAAGAAGGAATTAAATTTAATTTAAGTCGCTCAAAGAATACTGAACTTCCCTCCAATTTTCGCTCTGAAATCAGCATAGATGTTGATGCTTTACCTAAATTAAAAGAGGCAAAAGAAAAACTCAAATCTAAAAAAGTAGTAACTTACTTTCAGGAAAGAGAAAAAGGAAGAAAAAGAAAATTATCTCCACTTTTTCAAGAACCATCTCAGACAGAATCTCTAGAGAAGGTTGAGGGAAAAGTTATCAAACTTGAATGGGGAGAAGAAGATAAAAAAGGACGAGTAACTATCATTACATCCATCCAGCCAAATACAGAAGAGTCAGAAGTAGTAATTGAGTTAAATCGCGCAGACTATAAAAAAGCTTTTCAGGCAAATCTAGACCAAACTCCAATTATTTGTACTGGAAATTTGCTTGAAGATGAAAATCAATTAGTTATTCGTGATGTTCGTACTTTTGTGGTTAGGTAAATATGTATTAATAGGGAGAAATATTAAAACACTTATAATATTTAACAGTTAAGTAAATAGACCACAATTATTAATGTCGCTTATCAAACTTTGAGCATACTTATTATTTTCTGTTTCCTTTTTTTCATTTCCCTACTTATTGAAACAAATGCCCCTAATACTCCCTCCCTCCCACTTCCAAAAAATTTCTACCCACGCCGAAACCTCCTACCCAAATGAATGTTGTGGCTTACTATTAGGTGAGCAAAACCAACAGACAAAAACAGTTATAGAAGTCTGGCCTGCTGAAAATGCCTGGGAAGCAGAAGCAGATGAATATTGGCCGGAACAAAAAGAATTTACAGAAGAAAAAAGATATGCCATATCCTCAGAACTAATGCTCAAAGCAATGAAATCCGCAAGAGAACGCCACCTATCCATCATTGCCATCTATCATTCCCACCCAGACCATCCAGCCATCCCCTCAGAATTTGACCGTACCTACGCCTGGCCAGAATATTCCTACATTATCCTTTCTGTTCAACAAGGTAAAACGATTGACTTTCTTAGTTGGTCTCTTGACGATAATCGTCAATTTCAAACAGAAGAAATTATTAAAAGATAAGCAATAAGATATATAGCGGGTTTAATGTAGGTAATTTTAGGAGTTGTATTATCCCAATATAGGGAAGTAAATCAATTAACTAGGGTGGGCTGCACCCGAAATTATGCTTGTAAATGGGAAGAATCCTAGTTTGAAGCAAGAAATAAACATCAAGACTGGCATTACCAGGTTTGACCTAACTTTGCCGGAATTGTTTAGGTTTTCTACTGTACAAAACCTCACATAATTTATCTAAGAAATTTTTAGACCTAAATTGTCATGTTAAATCCCAATCTGGAACAAATCCAGTTAAATACAGAAGAGTATCAACGTTACTCGCGCCACCTGATTCTACCGGAAGTAGGATTAGATGGTCAAAAACGTCTTAAGGCAGCCAAAGTTCTATGTATAGGCACAGGCGGTCTTGGTTCTCCACTATTGTTATATCTAGCAGCAGCAGGAATTGGAAATATTGGAATTGTAGATTTCGATATTGTCGATCATTCCAATTTACAACGACAGGTTATTCATGGTACTTCCTGGGTGGGTAAGCCAAAAATTGAATCTGCCAAAAATCGGATTCACGAAATTAATCCTCACTGTCAGGTTGACCTTTACGAAACTCGGTTAAGTTCTGAAAATGCCCTCGACATTCTCAAGTCTTATGATGTAGTTGTTGATGGTACTGATAATTTCCCGACTCGTTATTTGGTTAATGATGCTTGTGTGCTTCTGAACAAACCTAATGTCTATGGCTCAATTTTCCGTTTTGAGGGTCAGGCAACTGTCTTTAATTATGAGGGTGGACCTAACTACCGCGACCTTTACCCCGAACCCCCGCCTCCAGGAATGGTACCTTCTTGTGCAGAGGGTGGTGTGTTAGGTATTTTGCCAGGAATGATTGGAGTTATCCAAGCAACGGAAACTATCAAAATTGTTTTGGGTGAAGGTACAACTTTGAGTGGTAGATTGTTACTTTATAATTCTCTAGATATGACTTTCCGGGAATTGAAACTGCGTCCTAATCCAGTACGACCAGTTATTGAAAAGTTGATTGATTATGAACAGTTTTGTGGCATTCCTCAAGCTAAAGCACAGGAGGCAGAAAGTAAGATGGCTATTCCAGAAATGACGGTTCAAGACTTGAAGCAGTTATTAGATAGTGGAGCGGATGATTTTGTCTTAGTTGACGTGCGGAACCCCCACGAATATGAAATTGCCAAAATTCCTGGGTCTGTTTTAGTACCATTGCCAGATATTGAGCAGGGTTCTGGTGTGGAAAAGGTTAAGGAATTAATGAATGGTCATCGTTTAATTGCTCATTGTAAGATGGGTGGGCGATCGGCTAAAGCGTTAGGTATTCTGAAGGAGAATGGTATTGAGGGTACTAATCTCAAAGGTGGAATTACTGCCTGGAGTCAGGAAATAGATTCTTCTGTACCTCAATATTGAGGTAGCACTCAGCACTCAGCTATTAGCAATCAGCTTCTAGTTGCTTGTATAATGGGGGTTTTAATCCCCCGTTAACACGCATCACGGGCTTTTTCGCTCCTCTTGGGGGAGTTTAAACCCTCGAATTTGAGAACTGACAGCTAAATGCTGTTTGCGGAGCATTCCAGAACGGACAAACTGATAGCTAGTTAAGTTTTTTAGCGTGCAATATTTGCACCGTGATTCCGAGATAATTTTAATTATTTCCCCTTTATTGACATCCTCCCAACGGAGTCCCGCACTTAAAATCCTATGCAGATGTCAACTGAATAACCATGTGGGTGAAAGCCAGTATCCAAGAATACTTAAGTCCCACTCTCCAGGTGCGGGAGTAAAAGCATATCCCCTATGGTAGAGAATGGTCATCAATCCATAAAGCGGGGATAAAACGTCAAAAGTATACCTAATCTCGCGGTCAATGCAGACTGAGCAAGTCCGTATGGATAACACAAATGAAGGAACAATAGAACCGTCTACGCTAGTTACTAGCGAAAAGAGATTGATACGCTAGGCGAACCAAAAGGTCACAAATATTAGGAATCAACAGAGTTCTCTTCTAGTTGATAAGCACTTCCTCGCAAAGGCGGATAGTTCCATCCTAAGCGGATAAAACAATGATTATTCGGAACAAAATAACCCTGGTATTTACTCTGTGAGGAGGTCGATACCCACAGTAGTCAACCAAGACGCAAACTCTAGGAAACTAGGTAGTACTGAGGAAAGATTGGGTCAGAAAGCGAACGCCTAGCTGTAATGGTTGGGATACGCTCACAGACTCACGATGTAACGGAAGATAAGCCTGTTAGTAGCAAGTAATGTTATGAACACTGAGTTAACACCGATGTATAAATGGAAGGACATCCCCTGGCGAAAGTTGGAAAGGATGGTCTTTAAGCTACAGAAACGGATTTATTCAAGCGTCTCGTTGTGGCAACGTAGCATTAGTTCACAAACTCCAAAAGTTGCTCGTTAAATCTTGGTCAGCCAAAGCTATTATAAAGCAGGTAAATGTCGTTCAGGATAAAGATACAAAAGAAGCAAAAAGGAATATGCCTCTACTGTGGATTACATTTTCAAGATGGAGACATTATCTAACTTGACCATATCGTCCCTAAGTCATTAGGCGGAAAGGATGAATATAAAAACTGGCAATTACTCCATCGACACTGCCACGATACTAAGACTTTCATTGATAGAAGTTATGGCACAAAATCTGACTGTACATAGTGTCAAGCCCAAACCACTGTTTGATATTCCAAAGAATTATCGTTGGATAGAAGATATGTTGGTGGTGAGGTAGACTTGGCAAGTCCCGTTTCATTGAGGAGCGGAGTGAAGAGAAATTTTCACGCTCCGTTTTGGAGAGCAACGCCTCTGGTGAGGGAGTCGTTGACTTTAATCTATAACTCAGCACTTCTGATACAGAAAATAGGATTATTATCAACACAGGGGGAGAACATCACCTCACACGAAACTGCGATTCGTTTACTTGCGAGTTGAAGAATCCCGCGTTGTCCCGTAAGAGCAACGTCGGGAGTATGTCAAACAGACAGAAAGAATTACTTACTAGGCCACTCAGTGTGGAAGAATTCACCACGAGGTTTATCAGTGCGCTCATAAGTGTGAGCGCCGAAATAATCCCGTTGAGCCTGAGTCAAGTTTTGAGGTAAAGTTGCTCGACGATAACTATCAAAATAATCCAGAGAAGCACTAAAGGCAGGAACAGGTAATCCTAAATTAGCAGCAGTGGCAACAACTTCCCTCCAAGCATCTTGGCGATCGAGAATAGTCTGCTTAAACTCTGGTGCTAACAATAAATTAGGTAGACCAGGATTTTCATCAAAAGCTTTCTTAATTTTATTCAAAAATCCAGCCCGAATAATACAACCACCTTTCCAAATTCGCGCCGACTCACCCAAATTCAGATTGTAATTAAATTCCTTGGATGCGGCAGCCAACAATGCCATACCTTGAGCATAAGAACAAATCTTAGAACAATACAAAGCATCCCGCACTTTGTTAATCATAGCTTGGGCATCGCCTTCATACTTACCAGTCGGACCTGTTAATTCTTTAGAAGCTGCTACACGCTCATCCTTAATACCAGACATAATCCGAGCATTAACAGCAGCGGTAATAGTTGGAACAGCAACACCCAACTCTAAAGCATTAATTACCGTCCATCTACCTGTACCTTTTTGTCCAGCAGAGTCAATAATCATATCAACTAGATGATTGCTAGTTTCAGTATCTTTCTTGGTAAAGATGTCGGCGGTAATTTCAATTAAGAAAGATTCCAACTCAGGAGTTTTATTCCACTCAGCAAAAATTTCATGGAGTTGTTCGTTACTAATACCAACAGCATTTTTGAGTAAGTCATAAGCTTCAGCAATTAACTGCATATCGCCGTACTCAATGCCGTTGTGTACCATTTTTACATAATGACCAGCACCACCAGGACCGATGTAAGTGACACAAGGACCATCATCAACTTGAGCTGCTATTTTAGTTAAAATTGCTTCTAACTCTTTGTAGGAAGCCTCTGTACCGCCTGGCATTAAACTAGGTCCCCATAAAGCTCCTTCTTCACCACCACTAACTCCCATCCCCATGAAACCTAGTCCGGTGGATTCTAAATCTTTAGTGCGACGTTCTGTGTCTTCGTAGAGGGAGTTACCACCGTCGATAATCATATCATCTTTGTCTAGGAGAGGTTTTAGTTGTTCGATGACTTTATCAACTGGTCCTCCTGCTTTTACCATAACTAGGATTCTGCGGGGTCTTTCTAGAGATTGGACAAAATCTTCTAGAGTGTAAGCAGCATGGACGTTTTTACCTTGTGCCCGCTCTGCCATAAATTTCTCGGTTTTATCGCTACTGCGATTGTATACGGAGATGGGAAATCCATTGCGTTCTACGTTGAGAGCTAGGTTTTCTCCCATTACAGCTAGACCGATAACACCAAATTTTTGCTGTCCCATAATCTTTTGACTTCCCTGAGTTTCTCTACTAAATTTTAAGTACAGTTTTTAGATTACAGGTGTTTTTTTTTGACTTTTTCTAGTAAAGGTTTTTTTTAAGATTTCAAGTATAGGTTGATACAAAAAAAACGTATTTAATACAAATTAATAATTCTGTATCAATCAATTCAGTGTTATAGATAATTTGCTTCAATAGTTTAAAGTTTAACTAAACGTAAAATTATAATCTATATTATTATCAGGGAATGATTTTTTTTTATTTTGTCTTAATTATAAAGTGAAGTTCATAATTACTATATTTAGAAGGCTCCCAATATTATCTTTGATTTACTGTAGAATAAACTGTGCATAATATATGACTCTATAACCACCCGTAATTATATAAGAAATTAATAATTTTTCTAGCACACTAAAGGAGAGAAACTTAGTAACGCTAGCAGTATATTTGGGAAATAAATCAATAAAATATTGTTCATAATTGATGATAAATTAAAAGTAAATCAAAATCATAATTTGTACAAAGTGTTAAATTAAATGAAGCTAAGTAATCAATTAATTATAAACATTTATCTAAACTATTAGATAGATGGAGAATAAAAGTATCAAGTGTAATAAATTAAAAAAGCTTTGTGTTGTACTAGAACAAAGATGTTAATTTTCTTTGGGCAAAAAAGATAAACTATTAAGGAAGGCAAGCTACCTTTTGGGAAAGGTTCACCGATGGCTGATAGATTACACTAATCAATACAAGAATTGTAGACTGAATCAACTAGGCAAAAAAACAGTAGACCCCGCGACGACTAAAGTATTAAAGGAACCCGCACCAAGAGAGATTATTAAAAACTCAATAAATTCACTGAATAATTAATATTTTTAGGTTTTAAGACTCTCCTTTTAATAAAAAAAATAATTCTTATATTTTTTTAGTCAATCCTCTTTTTTGAAGAAAAGGTAATTATTTAAAAGTTTAGTAGGGTATAAAATTATTAGTAGGGTATAAAATTAAAGGCTATTAACTTTTCCCAGAAAGTATGAAACTACGATTCCTGTTCCCTATGCGAAGCTCCAGTGCTTCCTTTTTAACAGATAATTTTACACAACTGCCCCGAGTGCTATATTTATTTGTATTCAGGGCAGCCAAAAATTAGTATAGTTAGAGTTGTCAGATATGCTGATGGTTATTATTGTTAGTTTTGAGTAAATTGTATAGAAAAAAATCTAATAATTTTGAAATTTAGGAAATTAAACTCTCCTTTCTCATAGCAAATATAGCGATCGCCATTACTGTATTTGACATATCAAAAGCTTAAAACTCAGACAACATCAGATTTTTCCTTCTTCCTTCTGCTATATTAAAAATTTTGCTACATTTAGCTAGCGGTCAAAGTACGCAAACAGCCCTTTGCCCCTACAGTCGGACTAAGGAAATACAGAAGAACTTAATTCCGAAGTAATAATACGTTCTCCATCAATTTGGAGTGAAGCGTGAAAGATGTTTGTTTTGAGAGTCGAATTAAACATAGTATTAGTATTGATAATTGGCATAATTCAAGAGGTAATTTATGGATGAATTAAAGTATCTTGCTAATTGGGTAAAAGAGCAACACGCTCAGGAATATATTTTGACTTGGTTATTGAATCAGCCCGGACTTTGGTGGTCTGATGGAGAAGCGTATCAGGCTGCTTTACAAAAATCTGGAAAATTATTGAGGGAGTATGTTCAAAAAAATCAAAGTGGAGATTTATTTCAAGGAATTGCTGAAAAAATTGTAGATGATGAAAGTTGGAATGAAGTGGCAGAGTCTCTGGCAAAAATTATTTCTGTTTATCAACAGGAGTTAGCAAGATTACAAGATTTTACTCGGCACCAACACAACCAAAATTTTTTAAAAAAAAATCTAAATAGTGATGATTTATCTGTTGAAGACAATGAAGACATGGAAGTACAAGAAGCTTTGCCCGATCCGTTTGCAGATGCTTTAACTGGTCAGGGTTAACAAAGTCAGAAGTCAAAAGTTAACCCACCCCTAACCTCTCCTGGGAGGGGAAGTAGGGAATTTGAGCCTTCCTCCAAACACATTTCGCCTTATACCAATTTCATGAAATATTGCTACAGTGCTTTTGTCTACTGGTCGGAATTTAGAGATTAATACTGTAATGACCTTTTTTGAATTTGGTATTAAAGGGGGGGAGGGTTAACGAAGTCAGAAGTCAGAAGTTAACCCACCCCTAACCCCTCCTGGGAGGGGAAGTAGGGAATTTGAGCCTCCCTCCAACTAATTTCATAAAATATTGCTACAGTGGTTTTCTCTGCTGGTCGGAATTTAGAGATTAATACTGTAACGGCCTTTTTTGAATTTGGTATTAAAAGGCGGGGTTTTATATCATGTCTCTTTAAATAACCACTTCGGACCATATCCGGATAAGAGCGCGATATAACTCTGTTCCGCGCTCCGCGTTAACGCGCGTTGTGCGCCAGCAAACGAAAAAATTTTCTCTTTTTCCTCCTCTTATTTCTTGCTGCCCTCCTGACTCCTGAGGACTGACTCCTCACAACAGTTATGTATAAGTATTCAAACCGAACATGATATAACATAGTTTCTATCCCATAAAACATTCCCTTATAGGAGAACCCCGGAGTTCTACCTATTTTTGTGAAATTAAAACCATGACAGGAAAAGCTTTCGACCAATTCTGGCACCTCATATCAGGTGCATCAACCCTAAACCCAGAAGTTTATAACCAAATTAATAGTTTGCCCCAAGGCATTCAGGTAGCATTAACTGTAGTCTTAATTGCTGGTTTAGCACAAGCGATCGCTCAATGTGTTGTACTATTCATTAACAAGGTTAAACGATTACGCTTTGTTCTCAGTCTGGGAATTTCAGCGATTATATTTGTCTTTAGTTTTGGGTTTTGGGCAATCAGTCTTTGGTTAGTCAGTCACCTCATCTTTAATATCAACTTAGAATTACTGACAGTTATCCGTACTCTGGGGTTGAGTTATGCACCCCAGATGTTAAGCTTTCTCATTGGATTACCATATTTTGGCATTCCTATCAGTGTTCTACTGACTCTGTGGAGTTTACTGGCAGAAATAAGAGCAATACAAGAAATCACACAACTGAATATTTGGGCAGCATTTGCTTGTAATATTTTAGGATGGATTGTACATCAGGTATCACAACGCACCATTGGTCGTCCTATTACTGCTTTTGGTAGATGGCTATTAAATCTTGCTGCTGGAACTGAGTTAGTAACAGATAAACAAGAACTAAAAGAAATTGTCATGGCAGGAAACCAATCTAGTTCCTTCCAGATTAGCACCGACCTATTACCCCAAAAAACAGATAAACAGCAAAAGCAAAAAATTAAACCTATCATCAAATATATAGTTGTAGGAATTATTGCTTTTTCCATCGTTATCCTTTTATCACCCCTATCTCAAAACTTTTTCACCATTTGGTACACTGCCCTGAATGACACCTTTAAACTAACCATTAACTTAATATATATAAGTCTAATTGCACTTTTCTGTTCAATAATTTTCACTCCCCTAGAATCGTTAACCTGGTGGGCAGGATGGTATGAACCACCAACTCTCAGATATTCAGGTAGTTTAGTCGAAGAAGTACCAGACCGCCAAGATGCTTCTATTTATGTCTTATACTTGGATGGCATCAACCAAGGTTCCTACCAATACCTACCCATAGTTGAAAATTTTCTCGATCGCCTAGCTAATGCTACACCACCAGATGTAGTAATTATCAAAGGTATTGGCATCAACCAAGGTTCCTACCAATACCTACCCATAGTTGAAAATTTTCTCGATCGCCTAGCTAATGCTACACCACCAGATGTAGTAATTATCAAAGGTATTATGCCCTACTCTGCCACAAACCGTTCTCTAACAACAGACCGACCTTTAGCATTTTTGTGGAACATCCTTGATTCTATTGCTCAGAGAAATCCTAATAACCCCATCGCTGGTATTATTAATCTTCGTAATGTTGCAGCGGTTGCTGTTGCAGCAGACCCTCGTTACAGTCTGATTCAAAATCAAGGATTAGCACAAGTGTTATTTGATAGTCTCCTCTATTTTGGTTATCCTCTCGGTAGTCAAAAACCGATCGCTCTGATTGGTTACAGTGGAGGCGGTCAAATGTCTATGGGGGCGGTGCCTTTTCTCAAGCAAGCTACAGGGGCACCCATTGAGGCGATTTCTTTGGCGGGGGTAATCAGTGGCAATACTGGAGCAATGGTAGTAGAACGTCTGTATCACCTAGTGGGAGAAAAGGATAGTGTAGAACGATTAGGTCCGATAATGTTTCCTGGAAGATGGCCGATTATGTTCTTATCTAATTGGAATCATGCTAAACGTCGGGGGAAAATTAGTTTTATTTCTCTGGGTCCGGTTGCTCATAACGATGAAATTGGTCCGATGGGAACAGCTATGCTTCCAGATGGTCGTACTCACTTACAGCAAACACTGGATATTATTTCTGGAATTTTAACCAAAAATTGGGTAGCAACAGGGTTAAATCCTGAAGATTTTAGAACTGTTAGTAATTATGAACTCTACAAGCAGTCTTTATGTAATCATCCTAGTTATTATCCTTTAATTCAATCTGTTGATTCGCAACTCTATCAACCTATTAGTAAATGGGTAGGACGTTTAATTTTACCGACTGCTGAGGAAAGGGAGGAGGTTAAAGGTGTATTGTTGGAACTGCTGATGACAGATTCAGAAAATAAACACCGCGTCGGACAGGTTGTGAATTTACGTTGGGGTGATGACTCTCATTTACAAACTTATGTTCAACTTGTTACTACAGATGTTAATTTTGTCGATCGCGTAAGGGTGAGTAAGACAGAGGGAAATATTCATCCAGAGCGGATTGATAATTGGCAAAATGTCGATCCTCTAGAATCTTTAGCAGGTGCTAGACCGGAAGACGATCTGATTGTGGCTTTACCGGAACCTGTAGTAGTTGAGGATACTGGTATAGGTCGCCTCAGTTTATATATTAGTCGCGAACCAATTCAAATTTCTGGTTGTTTTTATGGGTTGGTGAAAATTATCCAGTTTGTAGGAGAAGACTTATTTCGAGTGCGTCACTATAATTCCAACTCTCAGGAATTTGATGGTGTTGAAGAAATTATTTATATTCCTTCTGTCATTGTTGACCGCAATGGTATTTCACCTTCTCAGAACCAAGGTTTAGAAAATTCTCCTGTAAATGGAAAGGGTTGGTATATTTATGGAGCGAAGAATGCTCAGGGTAAATTTGTCGTACAAGCGATCGCTCCTCGTGCTTTATTTTCCCTGAAACCCAAGAAAATAATCTCTGGAAAAAAAGCCACATTAGACTACATCAATTATAAATATTGGCAAAACCAGGTTGCTCCGAAAGGAGACATTGCAAATATTTTGCTCAACCCTACAGAAAAACAACAGAGTGAAATTTCCCAGACTCCGGTTTGGGAAGAAGGCGAACAAGCTCTATTCATGCACGTCTATGGAGGTATTGGTGGCAGAAAACCAGAATTTTCGCCCTTGGGAATATTTTTCGGTCATTTTGCTTTTGGAATAACAAAGGTAGTACGGGAACCTTTAGCAAATGAACTCCAGTTAAATCTAGAATATCGGCAAATCTATACTCATAACTGTGATGGTATTGTTGCTGGTACTATATCTTGGATGAAATATATGGGCGATCGGCAATGGGGATGGTTAGGAACGCGTCCTACTTCAGAAATTATCATTAAGTTTAAACCCATGACCGAAGATTATGATTTTAACGGTATCAAATTTTCTCCACTCAGTTATATAGTGCAAGAACTTGATGTCATGGCAGCTCGTTATCGGACTGGGGATGGTACTGGTGCAACTGCTGTTAGTCCCATAAACTCCTGCGTGCAAGATTCAAGTCAAGCACTGTATACAGCTTTAAACCGGATGGTAGCTCAGTTAAAATTAAATCCTTTAATTATGAAATGGCTCAGAGAACATCCTGATGATGAGCAAACTCAGCGTTTTACACAATTAGTCAATCTAGTGAAAGCTTTGGAAAATCACTTAACACCCTTGGGAAAAGCACGAGCAGACTGGCGTTCGGAAGCAACAACTTTAGGGGGGTTTCCTGTAGAGACTCCTCTAAAAACTTTATGGCAAGTTGTAGGGAGTTGGCGATCGCTCCTACCTCGGTTTACTAACGACCAACTAGCGATGATTTTTCTCCAGTTTGGTGCTTCCTTGTGGGTGTTGCGTACTAATCAAGTAGGTGGTTATGACCCAAATATTGAAGCGATCGTGCCTACTGATTTTGTGTTTTTTGTACCCAGGGTAGGGAAGTGATTTCAGTTATCAGTTATCAGTTATCAGCGAATCCGCCAAGAAATAAATTTCTAGGATCAAAGCAGAAGTCATCTTTAGATGACTAAAGATAGCTAATATAACGTTCCCCCGGAGGGGAACATGATATAATTCATCAAATAATTGCTCAATTAATTTCGATGGGGAGGCAACGTGTTCCAAATTCAAAAATAATCCTCCTGGCTTTAATAATTGGTAAATCTCTTGATATATTTCTTGTTTTCTGATGTCTGGTTGATGATGAATAGAAAATCCTGAGACAACTATATCAAATGGTGCTTTTCGGTGAAGTTTATTTACCCATTCTGGCAAACCATAATCTTGATTGATAAATTCTAAATTCCCTTGATAATTATCGGCAATTTTACTTTTTGCTGCTTCAATCATTGCTTCTGAAAAGTCTAAAAATACTCCTTGAGAATTAGGGTATTGACTGAGAATTGCTTGACCTAAAATACCATCACCACAACCTAAATCTAAAAAGTTATTTACTTGAGGTCTAGTCGCCTAAATAATTCTTAGGATAATTTCAATTTGTTCGGTAGCTAAAGGAACTGCACTTCTTACACCAGAAAGATATTTTTGTGCAAGTTCTGTTGTTTTCCAGACTTGATAGTTTTGACTCATTTTCCAGAATTGATTAAATATAGAGATGTTTTATAGCATTTCTCATAAAAATACATTTACGATCCCCCTAAATCCCCCTTGACAAGGGGGACTTTGAAACCGCCCCCCTTTTTAAGCGGTTCCCCCCTGATTAAGGCAGGGCTAATTCATTGTCGCCAGAGAAAAATATTGAGGAGTACAAGTTTGGCC
>NZ_RCBY01000093.1 GCF_003838195.1 Okeania hirsuta | reverse complement strand
GAATCCCCATGTAATTTTCCTCCTGTCTCCTGTCTCCTGTCTCCTGTCTCCTTCTTCAAGGAGGAATAGGTTGGGTGAAGTTATCTTAAGTATAAGATCAAATTCGCTATTCTTAAATCAGGAGGAAAATACAGTTATAAATATTTGTTAATGGTAAAGATGGAGTAGATAAATAACGAATAAGATATGTTTACCTCATACAAATAATTGCTAAAAATATTACTTAACCTGACTTATTATTTGATAATTGAAGTGTTCAATAAGTAGAACATTGTTTTTAGGAGATTGGTATAACTTTATTGAGTACGCTTTACATTCTTTTTGCGTAGCATTTCCGCACCGAAAGGATGCCTTAGAATTACACACTTACTTTTCATTTGTGCAAAGGAGTTGCCTGAGAACTTGAAGTTAAGCAGAACAGAAAACTTGCCAAAAACAAAGAGATACAGCAGATTTAGTGCTATATGAAGTACAAATATTTAAGAAAACCTCGCCCGATCGGACGGGGTTTAAATAAAGTCTTTGTAGTGCGGGCATCTTGCCTGCCAAAGATGTAGCTCACTTATATGAAACAAGCTGTAAATTAAATTAAATCTCAAATAATATATTTTTATAGTTAAGTTAATTCGGTATAACCAAATATCAAACTATTAGATAAGTATTCGGGTATTAGGTGAGAGAAGTTGTTTAATTATTACTCCTTGTTCCCTATTTCCATCTCAATATCCTTCCTTCTATTTGATCTAACTATTTAACATCTAGCAATTTTCATAAGGAGTAAGATACAAAATTATAGATTTTACCGAACAGTTCATTTTTCAATAAGCAATAGGGAGTCAAAATACAACTTTAATTTATGCTTCTAGAGAAACCCTATATTCCTGACTTAGCATAATTAGTTTTAAGCTTTAATTCTATAGTATTCAGATGGTGTGCCATGTACAAACAACAAGTACAAAAAAGAAGTAAACCTCAAACAATTTCAGACATTGAATTAATCAATATCTGGTTACAACAAATTCCTCCTATAAATAAATCATTTCATTTATATATAGCTCAAATGTTCCTGAAATTTGTCAAAAAGCCACTAAAAAAAGTAACTCAAGTAGATGTTATAGCCTTTGCAAATATTCAGGGTATTCGCTCTAATAATCGAGAATTAGATCGAAATAAACGATTAGAAACTATTAATTCTTTGCTAAAATTTGGTCAGCAAACCGGTATACTCCCTAATACTCAAAAAAAGATCTTGTCTCCTACTATTAAAAACTTCAACAAATCAGCCCCCTCTAAAAACAAAACAGAAAATAATTCTACTACTCGGAAAATACAGAAACAGCCCTTAAATTGGTTTAAACTGTTGAACATCCAGCTAGCTTCTACCTTATTAATTATTTTCGTGTTACTTATGGCAATCTTAAAACTATTTCAAGAAGTGGGTGGGGGCGCAAATGCTGGCGATGAAAATTGGCCAGAAACAGTAGCTATTATGCCTGAGATTGAGCCAACTGAGAATTGGGCCTATCCAATAAATGTACCCAGAATACGAGCTTTTCTCGATACAATCGCTGTAACAGAAGGCACCACAGGTCCTCAAGGTTATTATCGTCAATACACAAACGACCATTTCTCTGGCTTTGAAGACCACCCTAGAGAGATGAAATGTGGCATTGATAGGAATAACGAAAAACTTTGTTCTGATGCAGCAGGTAGATATCAGTTTCTGAGTACATCTTGGGACCTCTATGCTCCTATGGTAGGTGCTAAGAACTTTGGCCCTACTTATCAAGACCGTGTAGCGATAGAATTGATTCGAGAAAAAGATGCTCTGGAGGACATTGAACAAGGGAGAATTGAAGAAGCTTTTAGAAAGTTATATATGGTTTGGCCTTCATTTGGAGAAACACCTACAGAAGTTGAGCGGCTCATGCCTAAACTTATAGGAACTTACAATAATAACTTGGCTCGGTATCAACCCTCTGAGATATCTTCAGAACAAGAATCTCAAATGTAGTTTGAAGTATTCGTTTGAAGAAGGTGGGGAGATGGGGTGATAGGGGGATGGGGGGATGGGGAGCATTGACTTAATCCGAGAATAACGATATAATCGGCATTTAAGCATACTTTTAGGCAGGTGGCACTCACCCATAAATGAAATCCATCAGAACAAAACTCAAATTAAATAATCGACAGAAAACGCTCTTGGCTCAACACGCTGGCTATTCACGGTGGTGCTACAATTGGGGTTTGAGTCTGTGGAATGCTGCTTATCAGGACGGTTACAAGCCTAATGCTCGTAAACTCAGAGAAGTGTTTACTAACCATACTAAACCACTTTATCCTTGGATGAAACGCTTATCTTCTAAGGTGTACCAATATGCTTTCATCAACTTAGGTGAAGCATTTAAGAGGTTTTTTCAAGGTTTAGGTAAACATCCAAAGTTTAAGAAGAAAGGTAGGTCTGATTCTTTCACAATTGATAATTGTGGAAAACCAATAAAACTTAATGGTTGGTCTCATAAATTACCTTTTATTGGTTGGGTAAAAACTTATGAACCCATTGAAGCAACAACTCAAAAAATCACCATTAGCAAACAAGCTGGTGATTGGTTTCTTAGTTTAGCTTTTGAATTTGCTCCAACAGTAACACCGAAAAATACTGAAGTTGTAGGTGTAGATTTAGGCGTTAAGACACTAGCAACACTAAGCACTGGTGAAGTTTTTCCAAGCATCAAGCCTTATCGTACAGCTCAAGACAAACTAGCAAAATTACAACGACAACTTAGTAGGAAAGTCAAGCATTCAAGTAATTGGTACAAAGCTGTAGTTAGGCTAGCCAAACAGCATAGACGAATAGCTGACATCCGTAAAGACGCACTTCATAAATTGACAACATATCTAGCTAAAAACCACGGCACTGTTTCAATTGAAGATTTGAACGTCAGCGGTATGTTAGCCAATCATAAGCTGGCGAAATCTATAGTAGACCAAGGATTTTACGAGTTTAGAAGACAGCTTGAATACAAGTGCCAATGGTACGGCTGTGAATTAGTAGTAGTAGACAGATTTTTTCCATCTTCTAAGACTTGCTCTAGTTGTGGTCATGTACAGGATATGCCTTTGAATATCAGAACTTATGACTGCCCAGAATGTGGTCTATCCATTGAGAGAGACTTGAATGCCTCAATTAATTTAAGAGATGCGGTTGGCTTGACCGTGAATGCCTGTGGATGAGTAACCGCTGACGGTCTCAGTTGTTTGCGTAGCATTCCGTAGGAAAGCAGGAAGTAAACATCAATTTATCACTTTTTGTGACGCGTTGTATCAGTTTTATGAAGCAGATGGATTTGATATCAAATATCACTTCTAACTTTTGACTTTTAACTTTTGACTTTAGTATGGTACTATGTCCTGTTTGTGGCACAGAATACATTGACACATTCCCAGAATTTTGTTCTGTCTGTAGTTGGGATTTAACATCAGACACTACCTTCTTTGCTACAGCAGAAATATACCAGCGAAAAGAAGAAGCAAAATTGAACTGGGCTAGACAAATGTGGCAAATTGTACAAGACCAGAAAAATCAAAATAGTGAGAATAACACCATAAGTTTACCTTTTGGACAGGTAGATGAGGTAAATCACAATCAAAATTTCAATGGGGACCTCAAAAGACAACTAGATAAACTACAAGCTCAGTTAGATCGGGCAGCAATGGAACGCTTTCAGCTTCATTCTCAGTTAGAGTGGGTACTTTATCGCCTCGAACAACTTAACCCAGAAATATTGACAGATACTCTATATCGTATTGAAGAAAATCTAAATGCCATGGCAACTCCAGAAGCACCAATGTCAGAAGTAGGGATAGACTATAACCCACTGATAAATCTTTTGGCTGCAGGAAAATGGCGAAAAGCGGACGAACTTACCTGGGAGTTGTTGTTGGAAGTAACCCTCCGCGAAGATGAAGGTTGGCTACAGTTAATAGATATTGAAAATTTTCCCTGCACAGACCTTCTGACTATTGACTGGCTTTGGGAGTATTACAGTAACGGGTTGTTTGGCTTAAACGTACAACAACGTATATGGGAAAGTGTAAGTGGAGAATATGGAGATTTTTGCGACCGCGTTGGATGGCGAAATGGAGAAAGTTGGAAATATTATGATGAACTTAGCTTTAACCTGCAAGCTCTAGAAGGTCACTTACCTGTAATTATATGGCGACGACGTGCTTGTTATGGAGTTGGTAAAATGATAGCTCCTGAAACATTTTTGGCTTTTATATCTCGACTAACAATTTGTAATAGTAGTAGATAGGGTAGTCCTGCATGGTAATGGTAAGGATATATATTTTTTAATTTTTCCCACACTCCCCATCCCCCCATATCCCCAAATTCCCCTCCACCGGAGGGGTTAGGGGTGGGTCCCCATCTCCCCACACTTCTTTTTCCATTACTATGCACCACCACCGTAGATAGAAATAGGGTTTGCTGAAAAAGTCTTTTTCAGGAGTAATATCAAGCTCACCAAGCTCACCAAGGATTGAAATCTTTGGCTAATATTTTAAGTCATCTTAAGATTACTCTTGACGAGTATACCATCTTTTTCATCTTTTTATATTGTGGTTAATCTAGTGCAACTTTATTTATAGAACCCATTTGGGATCTCCTGGCCTAATCATAAGCCTTACAGTTTCTTGGTTTAATCATTATTGGCATAATATCATGTCCGGTAGCATCGGTATTGTATAGCAAGGGTAGGGAACACTTAACTGGGAACAGGGAACAGGCAAGAATACTTAAGGGCAATAAAAAACTTAAATTTCCTGTAGATATTCACCTTTGGGTTTACACGAACGCGCCCCAGCAGACATGATATAAATAGTTACTAAAGGCTATTACCTAGACCTAAATTGCTCAAGATATTAGCTACTTCAGAAGCTAATTTAGCTTGAAAAAGATACGGTTAGGGGTTCTATATAAGCTCTAAAGAGAACAGGACTTATGCAACGACACTAATTATTTGGTTGGAGTCCCGTCGAGGGTCGCGACAACTTTTTAGTATCCCTATCCACTTTTTCCTTCTTCCTTCTTCCGGCGTTGGTGAAAAGAGGTATGATATCATGTCCGAATAAGAGCGGGATAGAACTCCATTCCGCACTCCGCGTTAACGTGCATTGTGCGCCAGCAAACAAAAAACTTTCTCCTTCTATTCCTTATTTCTTCTTCTTTCTTCCCTACTGACTCCTCAGGAGTCAGTCCTCAGTAATTAAGATTAATATCATACCCTAATTTACCAAAGCCCCTTCTTCAAATATTATTTTGAATTACCTGCCGATATTCACTCTTACGCTTCACACCTTTCAACTGTTCGACCAAACCCTTGTTCTTAAAAAACTGAATCGTTGGTGTAGACATTACCCCTGCATTCTGAGCAATCTCCGGATCTTGCTCAATATCAATCTCTACATAATGAATTTTTCCCTCAAACTCTTGTATAACCTTCTCAAAAATAGGCTTCAAAGTATGACATGGAGCGCAACTAGGAGCAGAATACTTAACTATAATTAGGCGATCGCTCTGGTGGTAGAGTTTCCGCAAAGCATAACCGCCCAGATGATGAGTAGCATTATGGTCAAAACTCTCAACAGTATCAACAACTATCTCCTTATCCGACTTCTTAGTTGCTTTTTCCTGAGCAAACTCCTGTGTCAAACCTCTTTCCGACAACCATCTCTCTACCAACATTGCCCCCATACAACCACTACCAGCAGCAGTTATTGCCTGACGAAACTCACTATCTTGGACATCACCTACAGCATAGACACCTTCAACGCTAGTTTTAACCATATCTCGAGTAACCACATAACCCTTCTCATCCAACTCCAACTGTCCTTGAAAAATTTGGGTATTCGGGGTATGACCAATCGCATAAAACAAACCTCCAACTGGTAAGTCCTGCTGTGTACCAGTCTGATTATTTCTCAGTTTCACACCTTCCAAAACACCATTACCATATACATCTATAACTTCAGTTTGCCAATGAACAGTAATTTTTGGATTTTCTAACACCCTCTGCTGCATAGTCTTACTCGCCCGCATCTGGTCTCGACGTACCAATAAATGAATATGAGAACCATACTTAGTTAAATAAATAGACTCCTCTGCTGCAGTATCCCCACCTCCAATAACTGCTAATTCCACTCCCTTAAAAGCTGGGTTAGCTCCATCGCAGACAGCACAAGCAGAAATACCACTATTCCAAAATTTTTCTTCACTAGGTAGTTTGAGTTTTTTGGCAGTCGCCCCAGTAGCAATGATGATGCTATAAGTTTGAATTTCTCGTTCCTCTGACTTAATAGTAAATGGGTACTGAGCTAGGTCTACAAAAGTAACATCTTCGGTGTATAGTTCTGTTCCCCAGCGAACTGCTTGATTTTTCATCCGTTCCATTAATTGCGGTCCGGTAATACCTTCGGGGAAACCAGGAAAGTTCTCTACTTCAGTCGTTGTCATTAGTTGACCGCCTGGTACACCTCCTATTTGATAACCTTCAAAGACTACTGGTTTGAGGTTAGCGCGTCCTGCATAGATAGCGGCAGTATAGCCTGCTGGTCCTGAACCTATAATTACTAAGTTTTCTATTCTTTGTTTTGTCATAATATTAAGATTTCGCGGTAGATAGTAACGTCTTTGTGTTGTACTTTCTTCCAGCTATTAGAGTTATTAGAAAAAATTTGTTTTCTCGATACTTTTCTTTTTTTTCGGCGTTGCACAGTGACGAATGATTTTATATTTTTGATGAATAGGATTTTGGATTTGATAATTACTAGAATGACTAATTAATGGTTTTTTTTACTCAAAGTCTAAACTAATTTTTGGTAATATCATTCCATAATGTGCAACCCCTTTTTTTCAGTGTTAATTTACCGACACAGCTAGGATATAACCAGTGGAATTTTTCTATATTTTGCCTGCATCGGTTGTATTTTGTTAATCTACCTGAACCTAGTTATACAGTTAATCTAGTGAATAGTTCCTGATTTTTTGTAGACATTGTTTGCTTGTTAAATCGTACTAAAGCTTGGTTAAAATTTCTCTCTTTGCTTAGTTTTTTTGAACTTACAATATATGACTATATCTATGTAGAACTTTTGCTATACCTGCTTATCAAATTATACCAAATTCACGCAAAGGTACTTATATCAAGTCTCATTAATTAGCCAGGGGTAAAAATGTTCTTCTCTTAAGAGGAAATTTTTTTGAGGAAATATTTTTTCAGTCCGAATGCTGGGCAAACAAATTTCCCCTTCTTCCCTACTCCCTACTCCCTAAATTTTTCCGAAGTGGTTATTTAAAGAGACATGATATTACATCTTAATCTAAGTTTTCTGCATTGACGTTGAATTTTGCTAACCTACTATTGTTTACATTATTAAAATAAATATTTCTGAAGAGATAATTTTAAAATTGTCATGTTAAGTAAATTATGAATAAACGTAAAGTTGCCTAGTTATTGATATTATTCTCAATTATTTGACGAATTTACTTAATTTGGAGTCTATGATATGATTTTTATAGTCACAGGATTGGTGTAATTAATTTGCCAAAAAACTCTGCAAACTATATTGAAATCGTATGATATTAAGTAATTTTAATTTTAATCTGTTGGCCAAAAAAACAATTTTTCTAGAGACAGCTTAACAATAAAAGCCGAAAATTTGACAAAAAACGAGATTTGTGTGTTTTTGTTTTGGTTATTGGTAGAAATTTCAATAAAACAGAAAAAATTATGGACAGAATATTAGAACCAGAAGTCATGGACACTTGGGAAGAAGCAGAAGAATATGACTCAATGGACTTTTTGGAAGTCAATCAAGCCTTTGCAGAAAGTTCTATAGAAATCGGCCCAAAAAAAGGATTAGTTCTTGATGTCGGTACTGGTACTGCCAGAATACCGATATTAATATGTCAGCAACAACCAGAATGGCAAATAATTGGCATTGATTTATCAAAAAATATGCTGACTATTGGAGAGAGAAATATTGAAAAAGCAAAATTACAATCCCAGGTCAAATTAGAGTTAGTAGATGCCAAAAAATTACCCTATTCAGAACATAGTTTTGACATGGTAATTTCTAACAGTATTGTTCACCATTTATCAGAGCCATTACTTTTCTTTCAAGAAGTTAAAAGAGTTTTGCAGCCTCAAGGTGGAATATTTATCTAAATGTTGCGAGAAGACCCGCGCTTTCCTGACAAGGAAGCGTCGGGATGAATCGCAACCAGATTGCGGTTTTACACATAATATATTAAACTGTAAGTGTTGGATAAGTAAGTAGTAGATGGTTGAGAAAGCGTATAAATTTAGATTCTACCCTACTCCAGAACAAGAAAACTTGTTGAGGAGAACTTTGGGGTGCGTGAGACTCATCTACAACAAAGCCTTGGCAGCCAGAACTCAAGCTTGGTACGAGAAACAGGAGCGTGTAGGATACAAGCAAACTTCGGCCATGCTGACAAGCTGGAAAAAACAGGAGGACTTAGAGTTTCTCACTGAAGTCAGCAGTGTACCATTACAGCAAAGTTTGAGACATCTACAAACAGCTTTTACTAACTTTTTTAGTGGACGGACTAAATACCCAAACTTTAAGAAAAAACGTAATGGTGGAAGTGCTGAATTTACCAAAGCAGCATTCACGTGGAAAAATGGTCAAGTATACCTAGCTAAATGTGCTGAAGCATTACCGATTAGATGGAGTAGGGAATTACCACCAGGTTGTGTACCTAGTACAATTACAGTCAAACTTGACCCCTCTGGTAGATGGTCTGTGTGTTTGAGATTTAACGACAACAGAGATTTCCAACTCAAACCACTCAAAAAAAGAGTTGGTGTTGATGTTGGTATTAGTAGTCTCATTGCCACAAGTGATGGCACAAAAGTCAACAACCCTAAGTATTTTAATAAACTGTATAAGAAACTGAGGTTAGCTCAAAAATCACTCAGCCGAAAAACCAAGGGCTCTAATAATTACCAGAAAGCTAGACTGAAAGTAGCTAGGATACACGCAAAAATCAAAGATTCAAGGCTTGACTATACCCATAAACTAACCACTCAATTAATTAGAGAAAATCAAACTATTGTAGTTGAGGACTTAGCAGTTAAGAATATGGTAAAAAACCATAAGTTAGCTAAAGCAATAAGTGATGCAAATTGGGGAGAATTAGTCAGGCAATTAGAATACAAAGCAGAATGGTACGGCCGGGAACTAATTAAAATTGATAGATATTTTCCCAGTTCTAAACGTTGTTCTAATTGTGGTCATGTGGTTGAGAAATTGCCTCTTGATATTAGAGAGTGGGATTGCCCAGAATGTTCAGCTCACCACGATAGAGATATCAACGCTAGTATAAATATTTTGGCTGCCGGGCAGGCAGTGTCAGTCTGTGGAGCGACCGTAAGGCCCGAAGGGAGCAAGTCTCGGAGGGCGGGTGCTATGAAACAGAAAGCCCCTAGCAGTGATGTTAAGGAATCCCGCGCTGTCTCGTAGAGCAGCGTCGGGAGGATGTCAAACGAGACTTACTTCGTCCAGAAACTCCAGAATTAAAAGAGGAACTTGTAGACAAATATGCTAGAGATTGTAATCAACATCAACGAAAGTTATTTAGAGATTCTTTGCAAGCTGCTCTGACTATTGTTGAAGTAGAGAAAATAGTTAAAGATGCTGGTATTAAAGAAGTAAAAATATATCAATCATCAGATAGGCATTGGACTACAGAAAGAAAATGGTCAAAAATAGAAGAGTTTTGAATAGTAACAAATTTATGCCAAGTGTATTTACATTTTAATCATTGATCTTGAGCGATCGCTCCCTAGTCAAATCATTAAAAATCGGCATACTTAAAAAATCAGCTAATGATTAACAGCTCAACTAATTAGGGTTTGCTGATTAATTATAAAAGTATTGACTGATATCATGTCCGAACGCAATCGTTTGTGTAAACCCAAGGATGAATATCTACAGGAAATTTAGATTTTTTTCTTGCTCAATAGCCTTCCTCCCTCTTATTTCCTCTTCCTTCTTCCTTCTTCCTTACCTTTGCTATACAATACCGATGCTACCGGACATGATATGATGTTGGTTTTAGCGTTTTAGAGTTGAAAAAAGTACCAGCTTTTCGGTGGAAAAAGCTCATGCATGCTAGTATTTTGGGATGATTATGGCAGAAAAATTGAGAGACAAAACTTAGCTCCTACCTCCTCTACATTCCCATTTCTCCCCTCCTGGGAGGGGGAGGGGCGAGGGGTGGGTTGTCTCCTACCCCAGCAAAAAGACTTTTTCAGCAAACCCTAATTAGAAATTTAATAGATTTTTTTTTACTTAATTAGCTAAATCGTAATTATAAGTACCAGCTATTAAGTTTGCTCTTAACCCCAATCTATTACCGAAAAATTGTGGGTATCCGCCTCCCCTTTTAAGGGAATAAAAAGCGGTCGATATTCGGATATTCTCGTAGGGTAGGATGACGAGGAAACCTGTGCCATATCAAATCGACCAAGAAAAAGAGAATATTCCAGATTTCAATCCCAATACTTTCCTACAGAATGCTGCGCAAACAGCTAGAGGTACTGAAGTCCGCAGTTCCGACCATAGGAGACTAATTGAAATGACCCCGATTTCTATCAAGATAAGAGAGAAAAACTAGAATTGGATTAAAACTATCACGGATAAAGTTATTACTGCTTGTGAAGTTAAACTCATTAGTTGATATCAATGATTGTTTAAATATTTATGGCTTTATGGTTTAGTTGAACCAAAAATAGGAGATTCTTTTTTTTGATGAATTTTAGTCATTTATACCAGTTCCTAAAAGTAAAGCTATACTTGGGTAATACTTCAGTTATTAATTAATCAAAACAGGTATAATCACTTTTTTGCTAAAAATAGCCTAGTTAATGTTAATTATTCTTACTTTTTACTTCTCTCCTACTCCCCCACTCCCCTACTCCCCTGCTCAACAAAATGTAGAAAAGTTGTTGAGAAATGGTATTTAAATACCCCTTGCGAGTGAAAAAAAGCAAAACCACAGTTATGTAGTAAATTTTCTAGAAAAATTAAGATATGGCGTTTCTCAAAAAGCGTGAAATACAGTTGTTTTTCTTCTTTTCTATCCTCTGTATTCCCGAATTACTGCTTTGTAGAAAGGTTGTATGCAACGTCCCTACTACTCCCTACTCCAGAGCAACAAACGAATGCGTGTACCTCAAATGGGAACTGCTATACATGATTTTTATTAAAAATTTTTTATTATAACACTATACATAATTGAAAAGTGGTCATAAGCTGTTAGTAGAAGGTTAAAAAAATCATAAGGAAGGAATTAGGACAGAAGTCGGAAGCATTTAGTCAGGGATTTGACCCCACTGAATGTAAGTCACTTTAAGAAGTAGGGGATTTAACCCTTGATCTCTCAAGATTGTGCTTATGGAAGAAGCTACGGGCGGTCAAAAGAATTAGTCAACCTTTTTCCTTTTTCCCTATTCCTTCAAGTTTATTTTTTCCACAGGAGCAATAGATTATGACCACAACTACAAGGTTTAATTCTTATCTGATGGGCAACTTTGCCCCAGTGAGCGAAGAAATTACTGTTGACAACTTAGAAATCAAAGGCGAACTTCCTAGAGATTTGTCAGGAATGTATGTTCGTAATGGCCCTAACCCTCAATTTACCCCTCTAGGTAAATATGACTGGATGGATGGTGATGGAATGCTGCATGGAGTGAGAATTAGTGGTGGTAAGGCAGAATATAAGAATCGTTATGTGCGGACAGGAGGATTTGAAGTTGAACGAGACTTGGGTTATGCGGTCTGGAGTGGAAGATTAGAACCGCCTCAAGTTTGTAATCCTTACGGGCCGTATAAAAATGTATCTAACAGTAGTGTTAGTTATCACAATGGCAAATTATTAACTTTTTGGGAAGCAGGGTTGCCTTACGCAGTTGAAGTTCCTAGTTTAGAAACAATTGGTCCATATTTGTGCGATGGTTACTTGGATTCTACTTTCACTTCTCATCCGAAAGTCGATCCTATGACTGGAGAATTAATATTTTTTGGTTACGCTCTTGATGCGCCCCCTTATTTAAAGTATGGTTTGATTTCTAGTAATGGTGAGTTGCTACAAATAGTACCTATTAATATACCCGTGCCCAGCGGACCACATGACTTTGCCATTACAAAAAATTATACAATTTTGATAGATTTACCATTGAGATTCCGTCCAGAACGAGTAGAGCAAGGTTTACCTGGTTGGATTTTTGAGAAGGGAGTGCCAAGTCGGTTTGGTATTTTGCCTCGGTATGGGAATAATGAAGATATTCGATGGTTTGAAGCTCATCCTTGCTATATCAATCATATTTTGAATGCTTATGAAGATGGGGATGAGGTAATACTGTATGGTTGTCGGATGAGTTCTACTCATTCCTATGCTAGTAACTTTAGAGATAGAGATCCTGATGAGAATATTCCTCGAATGTATGGTTGGGCATTTAATCTCAAAACTGGCGCAGTAAGAGAGGGAATGTTAGATAAAAGACCATCGGAGTTTCCTTCTGTTAATCATCGCTTTGTCGGACGAGAGATGCGTTATGTTTACACTTCTAGGATGGCTTCACTGCAACCTTTGTTTGATGGGATTATTAAGTATGATTTTTATACTGGTAGGTCAATAACCCATGATTTTCAGGAACAACGTTACGGGGGTTCTGTAACATTTGCGCCGAGAATAGGTGCTATTGATGAGGATGATGGTTGGTTACTAACGTTTGTGTATGATGAGAAAGATAAATGTTCTGAGTTATTGGTAATAGATGCTCAGAATATGAGAGAAGATCCTGTGGCGCGGGTGATGTTACCTCAGAGAGTTCCTTATGGTTTTCATGGTACTTGGATATCTGAGATGCAGTTGATAAATAGGGTTTGTTGAGGAGTAAGGCAGTGGGGAGTAGGGGAGTGAGGGAGTGGGGGAGTCTTACAAGGGTAAGTTTTTAAGATTTGACAGGGAGGAGCGGTGACATGGGGACGCGGAGATTGGATAATTGAGTAATTAATTCAATCTACTCGCTCTATTCATTAGAGAAAACCTCCGTCCATCTATCTGTGCGCCTCCCTGTCTCCCCCTACATACGTCCTCTCCACTCAATAATTCTCCGTTTTTCCCAACTCCCAACTCCTGACTCCTGACTTCTGCTTCTAATTAGGGCTTGCTGATTAAATCTAAAAGCATTTACAAATAAAGGTTTTAGCCTTTTTAGGTCTTGAAAAAGTACCTGGTTTTCAGCTCTTCATTCTCAAAAAGGAGTACATTTTTGCTGCTGAGTTGGGCAAAACAATTCTCCCCTACTCCCTCGCTCCCCTATCCCCTACTCCTGAAGAAAGACTTTTTCAGCAAACCCTAATTAGGGCTTATATCAAGTCTCATTAATTAGCGATAATAAAAATGCGTTCCCCGATCAATTTCTCCCTTTTGCCTGTTGCCCAAAATTTGGCGTTGCACAGTGACGAATGATTTGATATTTTTGAAGGAGACAGGAGACAGCTATACTGGAGACAGGAGGAAAATTACTTGGGGTGAGAATCCCCATGTAATGCGTGAACACCCCCGTTGACGGTGGGGTATTAAACTCACAAAGAAAATGATCAACTGTTTCTCCTGCCAGCGAACGGACAATTGGCAGTTGTGATGAAGGATACAATATATATAGGACTACCATATTATTTGGCGTTGCACAGTGACGAATGATTTGATATTTTTGATAGAATTGGATTGTGGATTAATCAATTGCTAGAATGATTAATTAATGGTTATTTTTAGTCAAAATCTAAACCAATTTTTGGCAATATCATTCCATAATGTGCAACCCCAAAAATTTTTATTGTGGGTGTTTCAAGAGAAATGATATTACTGATTAAATATCAAAGCATTGACTGATATTGGTTTTAGGTTTTTTATGTCTTTAAAAAGTATGAGCTTTTCGGTTGCTTAGGTTAAAAAAGTGAGGACTTTCACCGAAGCAAAAGCCGAAAAATCACTCTGACAAAACTTAGCTCCTACCTCCTCACTCATTCCCATTTCTCCTGTCTCCTGTCTCAGCAAAAAGACTTTATTCAGCAAACCCTAATTATTTAGCCCAACGATTTTGACTTTGTTCTAGATGTTCTAATAATTCTTGTTTATTCAAAGAAGGTTTTTTACATATCAAACCTTGGCAAACTAACCCTACAGAATTTTTTGGTAAATCTGCTTCAACTTTATAAATAGTAGTAGAAAAATACTCAGTAATTAAACTAGAAATTTCTGCTTGAGAAGTTCTAACTAAAGTTTGGTTTCTATACCATTCAAGAGCAATAAATAAACTCGGACAAGCTTGAGGAGATTTTTTCATTATGCTGCTAAAAGCTGTTAAAGCTGACTCAGCTTGGTCGAGATAATATAATTCTTCAGTTAGCAAAGATAGACGTACTAAATTAGCAACTGCTATGCCATTTGCCGCCGGAGTTGCATTATCAATATAGTTTCGTTCTCGTAATATTAATTCTCCACTAACGTCGCTCGGTGAATTGTAATAACCTGATGCTTCTAAACTCCATAAAAATTTATCAAATTCATCTATGCCATTTGCCGCGGGAGTTGCATTGTCTATATAGTTCTGTTCTCGTAATATTGATTCTCCACTAACGTCGCTCGGTGAATTGTAATAACCTGATGCTTCTAAACTCCATAAAAAATTTATCAAATTCATCTTGTAATTTTACTACTAACGTCGCTTGGTGAATTGTAATAACCTGATGCTTCTAAACTCCATAAAAATTTATTAAATTCATCTTGTGATTTTACTGCTGTTTCTAGCCAAAAATTAGTATTTGATGAACTAATAGAAGCTTGTTGTAAGTCTAGCAAAGCTTTTATAAATAAAGCAAGAAGAGGTAATTGTAAATTATTAATTTTTAATTGTTAATTATTGAATGCTGTTTCTAGCCAAAAATTAGTATTTGATGAAGCAATGGAAGCCTGTTGTAAATCTAGCAAAGCTTTTATAAATAAAGCATAGTCTTCCACTTTAGAAAAAGTAAGGCAGAAGGCAGAAGGAAAGAAAAGGTTAGGAGGGAGAAAGTTTTTTGATTGCGCTTTCCATTCAATGCAGGCATAAAATGCTGGAATATCCCCTGATAATTCCTACTTTCTTCCTACTGACTCCCAACTCCTGACTCCTAAATTATTTAGCCCAACGATTTTGACTTTGTTCTAGATGTTCTAATAATTCTTGTTTATTCAAAGAAGGTTTTTTACATATCAAACCTTGGCAAACTAACCCTACAGAATTTTTTGGTAAATCTGCTTCAACTTTATAAATAGTAGTAGAAAAATACTCAGTAATTAAACTAGAAATTTCTGCTTGAGAAGTTCTAACTAAAGTTTGGTTTCTATACCATTCAAGAGCAATAAATAAACTCGGACAAGCTTGAGGAGATTTTTTCATTATGCTGCTAAAAGCTGTTAAAGCTGACTCAGCTTGGTCGAGATAATATAATTCTTCAGTTAGCAAAGATAGACGTACTAAATTAGCAACTGCTATGCCATTTGCCGCCGGAGTTGCATTATCAATATAGTTTCGTTCTCGTAATATTAATTCTCCACTAACGTCGCTTGGTGAATTGTAATAACCTGATGCTTCTAAACTCCATAAAAATTCATCAAATTCATCTTGTAATTTTACTGCTGTGTCTAGCCAAAAATTAGTATTTGATGAATTAATAGAAGCTTGTTGTAAGTCTAGCAAAGCTTTAATAAATAAAGCATAGTCTTCTGACTGCGCCATTACTGCAGGTTTACCTTCATAATTTAATCGATGAAAACGTCCGTTAACCCACTGATTTTTGATGATGAAATTAGCAGCATTAATGGCTAATTCTAGATATTCTGAATTGTTAAATACTGTGGCTGCTCGTGCCAACCCTGAAATCATTAAACTATTCCAAGCAACAATCATTTTAGTGTCTGTTACTGCCGGAATTCTAGCAGGCCAGTTATTATTTTTTGCTTCTTGGTTGTTGGTTGCTGCGGGGAAAGTTTTTACAGAAAAAGGTTTGGCTCCATACCGTAATTCAAACAGTTTAGATAAAGAATTTTCTACAGCTTCACTTAACTCTCCTACTTGCTTTCTTTGCAAGACAATTTTTCCCTCGAAATTGCCACTAGATACTATGAAAAATTGTTCTGATAGTTCAGATAATTCTTCTGAGGTTAATAAATTTTCTAATTCTTGATAATTCCAAATATAGAAAGCACCTTCTTCCGGTTCAGCTTCATCTGGAGTGGTAAAACTATCAGCATCTTGGGAAGCATAAAAAAATCCGTCTGGTGCAGTCATTTCTCGTTTTAGCCAATTTATTGTGCCAATAATTCCTCGTTTAAAAGCTGGTTCTTGATGTCCTGCACTCCATAAATTAGCCAAATATTCAACAATTTGACCGTTATCGTAGAGCATTTTTTCAAAGTGGGGAACTGTCCAAGTTGCATCTACTGTATAACGATGAAAACCTCCGGCAACATGGTCATAAATTCCTCCTAATGACAAATGTAATCCTCGTTGTAAACAAATTTGATTACCATCATATTCAGATTCAAAATTAAATCTTGTTCCTTGTAATGCTGCTTGTCCATAAGGTATCATCGGAAAACTTTGTTGAGAGTAGCGATCGCTAATAATTGCAGTACTAACTTCTAAACCTTTTTGCAGTATTTCTTGGCTTAAATCTTCTGCTTCTGGTAATAAAACTGATTTTCTTAATCCCTCCAACATTTCGGATTTTAAATCGTTAAGTTTATTTTTTTCAATGTCATAAAATCCCCTAATTTTTTGTAAAACTTCTAAAAATCCTGGTCGTCCATAACGAGGTTCAACAGGGAAATAAGTTCCACCAACAAAAGGTGTTAAATCATCAGGAGTTAAGAATATATTTAACGGCCAACCACCCTGTCCAGTTAACATTTGTAATGCCTGCATATAGATACTATCTACATCAGGTCGTTCTTCTCGATCTACTTTTATTGGTAAAAATTTTTCATTCAAATATTGGGCGATTTTTTCATCAGAAAAAGCTTCCCCTTCCATAACGGTACACCAGTGACAACTTGAATAACCAATTGATAGAAAAATTGGCTTATCTTCTCGCCGTGCAGTTTCTAAAGCTTCTTCACTCCACGGCCACCAATCTACAGGATTTTCTGCGTGTTTGCGGAGATAAAGACTTTGAGATTTAGCTAAACGATTGGTCATTTTTTCTTACTCCCTAGTTATTGTTAATATTGTCAATTATTCTGGTACTTTGAAAAGTAAATGATTAACATTTCCGCAGATTATAACGTATTTATGAATTTTAGGGCTTGATTTGTAAGAATTCAGCTATTAGCAGTCAGCACTTCAGCAATTAGTAATTATTCATTACTTCTCAGGTTTGGCAAGGGGACCCATGACATTCAACAATTAATAATTAATTATTAATTATTAATATAGCAATATGATTTGAGTTGTGAGACATTGAAAACTTTTAGGGAACAGGTAAAAGGGAACAGAGAAGAAGAAAAAAACGTATCATATAAATATAATAATTGCTATATTCTATACTTTTAAGGAACATCTCAATTCTCACAACTGATTCCTGATTGCTATAATTAACAATTACCTCTCCTTGAAAAGAAGAGGATTGACTCAAAGGAACAATTTTTCTTCTCTTGGTCGATTGGATATGGCGAGGTCTCTTCGCTATCCCTCGACCGCTTGTTTCTCCTTTAAAGGAGAGGCTTTAAACCTTAATTATTCGGTAAATTTTTATTATTTCTCAATTTCAAAGGTTGCTTTTACGCAGACCCAAAATTAATTGCTGTTTGCTTAGTAATGAATAATTAGTTCGTAAGTATTCAGCTATTAGCGTTCAGCTCTCAGCTTTTTAATAAATAGACTTATTGCAGAAGTCATGGGATAGGAAATAAAGGGATTAAATTGTTTATTTAATCTCTTGAATTGATTTAATTAATTTTTACAAGAGATATAATTAAGTAAGCATTTGTTTGACTTTGACTACATTTTAAACCCATAAATTTGAAGTACAAGAACGACTAGCTTGCGTTAAAGATAATTAAGCTGATAGCTGATAGCTGACCGCTGAATGCTTACATTAGTTCTAAGGTTTTCTTTTGGGACTTTGGCAGTAAATTTTTATTCTTTTTCAACTTCAAACGTTGCTTTTACGCAGACCCAAAATTAATAGCTGATAGCTCATAGCTGACGGCTGTTTGCGCAGCAGTCCGCAGGAAATGCTTACATCTAAATTTTGAATAAAGCCAAAAATTTATCGCTTTTAGGGAAAAGGGAATAGAGAAAAGAGAATAGGAAAAAAGTATTTTTGCAAATATTGAGATACACCCGTTTATTGTCGATCAAGAAGGTAGATAAAAAATAATTTATTCACATTTTTTTCTCTTATTCAATAATTAATTATGAATAATCAATTGCCACTTATATCGTAAGCATTCAGCTATTAGCGGTCAGCTTTTTAATAGACATCTCCTCCATACATAGGGAGTAGGGGGAAAGAATCGATAATTGCTGTGGGATAATTGATTTTATTTTTTATGATTAGAGATGTGCATTCATTTAATTTCTACTACATTCTCAACCAGATATTCGTACTCTGAAGCTTTGATAAAATTGCTTTTTTCTCCTTTAAAGGTAATAAAGCTGATAGCTGATAGCTGACTGCTTACCTTATACCTAAAAGGAAGAGGATTAGTATAGCAAAATAAATTATCATTTTCTTTGTGGGTTTAATACCCCACCGTCTACACGGTGTTCAAAATTACTTGGGGTTAGAATCCCCATGTAATTTTCCTCCTGTCTCCTGTCTCCTGTCTCCTGTCTCCTTCTTCAATGATTTTTTTGTTTTTTATATAAGAGTAATCCAACCTTAACTATATATTAGTAATAGTAATTTATATTTATATTGGCTCTCAAAAATTATCAAGATGTCATGCCAATTACCAAAAGCAATGCGATACTTGTGTAACACTTCAATTATTAAGTAAATAATACGAGCCAAATCACCTTTTTGATGATTATTAGTTAGTTAATACTAATTATTATGATGTTTACTTCTCCCACACTCCTCTACTCCCTCTCCTGGGAGGGGTTAGGGGTGGGTCCCATTCTCAATAAAATGTAGAAGAGTTTTTGAGAAATGGTATAAATATTTTTACTTCCAATTTTTTCCTTCCTCAAGAATTTATGAATTACTCAAGAAGAGACTTCCATAAAATTGCTATCCAATTTTCTTTAGGAGCGGGAATAGCTCCAATTTTATCAAAATATCTAAATCTCAACTTGTCAGAAAATTTATTAGAGAATAAAGTCAAAGAATTTTTTGCTTATCTCGACCCAGAGATTGATTTATTAATTCCTACATACTTGGGAAATGACCAAAGAAGATTCTATGGTCGTGGTACACCAGATAATTTTAAAGTTCTAGATAAGTTTAAATTAGGAACAGGTGTAACTTATGTAGGTAAAACTAGAAAAGTATGGAGTGGAGCTGGATGGACAGGGCAACCCACTATTACTAAAGATAGAGGAAAAACTTATTTAGTTATTGGTAGTTACGATCATCTTTTGCGCAAAATAGATGTCGCGAATAATCAGGAAGTTTGGCAATATAAATTTGATGATGTGATTAAAGGTTCAAGTACGGTTTATATTGATGAAACTGCGAATGAAGAGAATCGTATTGTGATTTTACAAGGCAGTAGAACTGGGAGAGCAAAAAAAGGAATTGCCCCTAGTTTTCGTGCTATTTCTTTTAGAACAGGGAAAGAAATTTGGCAACTAGATATTAGAAAAACTCGCAGTTATAGTCGCGATAATGATAGTTCTGCTTTGCCATTAGGAAATAATTTGATTTTCAATGCTGGGGAAAATGCTATTGGTTATTTTATTAATAGTTCTGTCAGTAAAGCTAAAATAAAATCTTCTATTCTGCAGCCAGAAGTATTATCCGAAATTAAACTTTATGTAGATAGTGATGTTAGAAGACAAGGGGGAAATATTGTCTCTGAATCATCTCCCGCTAGATTGGGTAATAGAATTTTTTTAGCAGCAGGTTCCGGACATATTTATGGTATTGATATAGAGAGTAAAAAGATAGTTTGGGATTTTTATACAGGTTCAGATTTAGATGGTACTGTTGCTATTTCTAAAACTGGTAAATTATTTTGTGCGATTGAAAAACAATTTATTCCTGGAAATGGTGGGGTGGTGAAATTAAACCCTAATAAAAAAAATCAGGAAAGTGTAGAATGGTTTTTGCCTACAGGTAACATTAAATTTAATAGTTGGTTAGGAGGTATTATTGGGTCGGTAGCGTTGAATGATGAATATAATAATTATGGTGAATTTCCGGCTTTATTTGCTACTAATGCTATTGATGGATATCTATATATTGGTTCCCAAGATTTAACTACAGGAAATCAACTTAAAGGACCTTTGAAAAAGTTTAGTTATGATACCCCTCTAATCCTGTTTAAGCAGAAAATTGGTCCTTCAATTTCAACGCCAATTTTTACTGATGGAAATAAATTGGTAACTGCTGGATATAATGGGGTTTATATATTTAATTTGAATTGGGAATTTGCGAAACCTGACGAGGAAAATGTTTTACCTAATGCTCAAGGAGAATTTTTCCGTTTAATAGTAGAAGAAGCTGGCAAATTTACGGGTAAAGTTTCTTTTGAATCTACTCCTATTGTATGGGATGGAATTATTAGAATTTGTGGTCGGGATGGTTGGTTATATAGTTTTGGTTAAAATTCAGGAAGAGGGAAAAAGTCAAAGATAAGCAGTTTCCAACTTTCCGGAGGTAAAAAATTTGTTCTGGACATCAGGGAGAATCCCCACAGAATTTGTTCGTGGCCAATGATGGCGACAATCCCGACACCAGTAGTCGCAGTGTCCTGTTGTCATGTTTGTACTTTTGCATTTTGGACACTCTAATTTTTGAAATATAGTAATGTGCGCTGGCATATTTACAAATTACAAGAGGTGTCCAATAGCTAAAAGTCTTATATTATAGGTTTTTTATTCCCCCTTCCGGAGCTGTTGCCTGTTGCCTGTTGCCTGTTGCCTGTTGCCTGCGCACAGCGCTATACTTTATAGCTCATCTTCGTTTATATGAATTTTGGTATGTGGGCAATAATCAAAATTTTTTTTTCAGAAAAGATTCAATCGTTCCGAGATCAAGGCAATGATTATTGACATAACGTATAATACTTTTATCTTTATTGCCCGACGGAATTCCCTAATCTATTGGTATCATTTCGGTTGTTTTCAACCTTATTTTCCAGCCTTCCAATATAACAAGAAATTTTCCAGATCCAAAACATCACACCTGTGAAACTGGTAATCGTGCCGATAGTTATCACTGTCTGTGGAGCCATTTCTTTTAACTGTCATTGAAAACTCAATGGCTGAGATTCCTAACAGTCCAAGATTCCTACAAATTAAAGCGATTAAAATTGGTGCAATTCAAGCTAAAAAAAGTTTTCTTTTGGCTTTAGTGATAAAAAAACTTTCTCCTTCTGTTCTCTTTTCTTCCCTCCTGACTCGTGTACGTCGCCAATCCGACGGCTCCCCTACCTGACTTCTTACTCCTCCGTCGTTTATTTATAACTGTTCAACCAGACATGATATAAATGTAGATTTACCAGAGATTACAAACACAGAAAAAGTTAAAGGATTTAAAACTTTAATTGCTTTCAAAGTAATTAGCCTTGCCCTTAGAAGATTATGGCCAATGCTCAAAAAGGCTAATTGTACTAATTAAGCGATCTCTACAATTGTCCCAAAAGATTTAGGATATAAGTAAAATTGGCGTTGCTGAGTGGTAATGATTTTGAGATTAACTTTGGGCGCAAAACATCAGTTTTTCAATTTTACCTTCAGCTAATAGACATCTCCAAGAATCAAAAATCAATATCTATATCCCAAAGAAATTATCAATTATTTACCCCTACTGCCTACTCCCTATGTGTGGAGTAGATGTCTAATTAGGGTTTGCTGAAAAAGTCTTATGGGTGAGGGTAGGAGACAGGAGACAGGAGACAGGAGACAGGAGGAACGGGGAATTTTAGAGGAGATAGTCGTAAAAATTGTAAGAGTGATTTTTCTGCCATTTTTGTCCCAAAATACTAGCTTTTTGAGCTTTTTGAGCTGAAAAGCTGGCACTTTTTTAGACCAAAAAATGCTAAAACCAATATCAGTCAATGCTTTGATATTTAATCAGCAAGCCCTAATTATCATTACATTTAAGCAACGCCGTAAAATTTTGTTTCCTAAACTTACCAGAGTGAAAATTGGAATCAACAAGTATTTCCTTTAATGGTTGATATGCGGGAATTATTGCATAGAAAAGGAATTTATCTCCTAAATTTTATTTTTTTTTAATCCTTCTATGAAATCATCAGAAGCGATCGCTATCTCATCTGCTCGTGTTATCGTACTAATAATTTCTCCACTGCTAGCAACAATAATAGAAATAGTATTATCCTCACCAGTAATGATCGCTAGCGAGGAAAATGTCAACCCTTCTCTTAGCTCAATGAGATCGATATCATCTTCAAAATCTAATATTCCATTGTTTCCTGTATCTACGGTCAACCGAAATACATCTTCCCCTCTTAAAATTATCTTGCTATAATCAATCCGGGGATTTAAACCCAAGCTAATAGCTGAAAACTTTTAGCTGACACCTAGTTAATAACGATCGCTTGAAAAAATCAACCCCCTGCGATGCTAAGGCTTTAATATAAAATCCGGTTATACAGTTATTGCACTCTCTACTTCCATTCAACGCAGACATAAAATGCCGGAATATCCACAGATAATTCCCACTCTCATCCTGACTTTCTCCTGATTCAGTCCTGCTGACTCGGTCTCCCTGAATCATACGATAACTAATTATCCGGATACTATATAAACTCAATTTTTCGATAATGTAGTGGGGAACAGGCAACAGGCAACAGACAACAGGCAACAGTGGGAAAAGCATTTCTGGCATCTTACGGTTCATCATCAATCTATGTCAAACACCAACTCGTTCTTTGCTATATAGTTTAATTTGCCAACAAAACAAAGGATAGCCAACAATGCCCGATCGCTCTCTTTGGATTACAGGGCCAACTCTTAGCGGTAAGACAAGTCGGTTAATAGAACAATTTTGTATAAGAGGCCAAAATCTGAAGTCTCCCCTAAATGAAATTGTTAGGCCAGAAAATTCCGAAAATATTTTAGACGATCGCCCAAATATACCAGACTTTCTGCATACTTCGCCCAAGATACTAATATTGGCGGCTAATGCAAATAATCGACTTGACTTGATGGACAGAATTTCCGAGGCTACATTAGAACAATACCCATATCATTCAACTACACCATTAGGTTTTTTTGAAGATGAAGTCAACTTATTCTGGCCATTGCTAATCGAATCCTTGGACTTAAAGGCACAATTTCCATTACGACTACGGCCCGAAACAGAACAGGAACTTGCTGGCAGAGTTTGGCGTCCTCACATAAAGAAAGGATTATTGCAACAGCCAGGAGTAACTAGAGAGCGGATGATACGCCGAACTCTTGACCTATTTCAATTGGCTGCTTTCAGTTGCACGCCTATAGAAGAGACCGCAATGATTTTACAACAGGGATTTGAGCAAGTAGATTCAGGGGAATTCTATGCCAATATAGTAGAATTGCTGCAACAGTGGCGACATTGGTGTTTACAAAAAGGCTTGCTAACTTATGGTATCATCACAGAGTTATACTGGCGGTATCTACTACCAAATCCTAATTATCAGCAATATCTAATTGACCGTTATCCATTTTTGTTGGCAGATGATGTGGATGAATATCCAGCGATCGCTAGTCATTTATGCAACTTTCTCTTAGATAATGGAACTTTAGGCGTTTTTACTTATAATCCTGATGGTGGTATTAGATTAGGTCTGGGAGCTGACCCCAAATATTTAGCAGAACTGCAGAAACGCTGTCAAATTGAAGTATTAGACACTGAACAAAATTTAGCTACAGAAATAGGAGAACCTATTGTTGAATTAGTCCTGGATACTTATAGTCTTAATTCTTCTATTTTCCAACTTCCGGCTTTTTTACAATTAATTCAGACTAGATCGCGGGCGGCTTTGTTACGAAAAACGGCAGAGGCGATCGTTAAAGATATAAAATTGGGTATAGTAGAACCTCAAGAAGTAGCAATAATAGCTCCTGGTTTAGATGCCATTGCTCGTTATAGTTTGATTTCAATTCTCCATCATGCTGGAATTGCTGTAGACTCACTCAAAGACCAACGTCCTCTAATTAGCTATCCCACGATCCGAGCATTGTTGAGTCTTTTAACTTTGGTTTATCGTGGGTTGGGACGTTTAGTAGACCGTGATGCAGTGGCAGAAATGTTGGTTGTATTAAGTCAAAGGTCTATTGGCAAAGCTGAAAAACAAACAGATGGTCAAGAAAATTTACAGAGGACTAATGATATAGATCCAGTGCGCGCAGGTTTGTTAGCAGATCACTGCTTTTATCCAGATCTTACACATCCACACTTGCTGCCAATACAAGCTTTTTCTCGATGGGATAGAGTCGGGTATCAAGCAACTCGTGTTTATAATCAAATTTTGGAATGGATAGAAGAACAGCGGTCGCAACAACAACAACGTCAACTGCCTAACCCGATATTTTTGTTAGACAGAGCAATTCAGAAATTCTTTATGTCTAGCTATCTTTCTTTTACTGAGTTAGCAGCACTACGAGAGTTGATGGAAACCGCTACCCACTATTGGGAAGTAGAGCGCAGACTGCAACAAAGTTCAAAATTTTCGGTAACAACCGCTATTACCAACGACTCAGTGGAAGAAGACTTATCATCTAGTACAGTAGAAAAATTTATCCAATTTTTACGCAAAGGAGTTGTTAGTGCAAATCCTTTTCCCGTGAGGACAATTGGTTATTCTCCCCCAGCAATTACTTTGGCAACAGTTTTTCAATATCGAGCTAGTCGTAGATGTCATAGATGGCAGTTTTGGTTAGATATAGGCTCCCCTCTGTGGTTAAGTGGAGGTACTGCTACTCTCTATGGAGCGCCATTATTTTTGCAAAGTCAGTTAGGAAATTCTTGGACTATTGAAGATACGCAAAAATTCGATCGGGAAAGACTGCGAAGAATTTTGTTAGATTTGTTAAGTCGTGTAGGTTCTCCTGTAGATTATGGCAACAATAGTTCAGCTAATGAGTCAAATGAATATCGGATTTACCTTTGTCATAGCGATTTAGCTGTTAATGGACAGGAACAAACCGGGCCACTTTTACCCTTGGTCTACAATTCTATATCTAATACTGCTTAGTTGGACAATTTACAATAAATGCCTATTGTAATTATTGGTCAAATTGAGGACCAATGAAAAATAAATGATTTTATTACTATAAAAAAAAGTATTTGTCAATAAAAATCACAAACTAATTAAAGATAATTTTTAGAAGGAGAAAAATAATGGGAACAGGATTAACACCTGTAAATATGCAAATAGTTATAAGGGAAATAAATGGTTTTCCCATACGAGGTTTTATTAGTGATAATGGTGACTTTGTACCATTACAGCCAGTACCATCACCAACCCCGACAGAAACACCCACACCCACACCCACACCCACACCAACTCCAACAGAAACACCTACACCCACACCCACACCAACCCCAACAGAAACACCCACACCCACACCCACACCCACACCAACCCCAACAGAAACACCCACACCCACACCAGAACCAACACCAACACCAGAACCAGAACCAACCCCACCACCAACAGAAGTTATCGAAGTTAGAGCTGATAATGGCGAGCTAATTGGTTTAATTGTTAACGGCGTGTTTCAGGCATTACCCACACCAACACCAACACCAACCCCACCACCAACTGCTTCGCCAGTACCACCACCACAACCAATAGCTGTCGATGACGAAGTGACAACTAACCAGAGTCAAACCGTTAGTTTTAATGTCCTCGAAAATGACATCGACCCTTCAGGTAATTCAATATTTGTTAGTAATTTTAGCTTACCTACCAATGGTTCATTACTAGAAAATGGTACAGGAACTTTCACTTATACCCCCAGACAATTTTTTATTGGAACAGATAGTTTTAGTTATTCTGTAAGCAATGGTACTAGCAGTTCTCTGGCAACAGTTAACATCAGTGTTCTTAGTGAAGGAGCGCCCATCAGAGTTGAGGGAGTATTCCGAGGCACCCCCAATAATGAATTTTTAATTGGTAGCGACCAAGTAGATGTCATATTTGGAGCGGTGGGTGATGATACTATTATTGGTCAAGGTGGTAATGATGAAATTAGAGGAGATGAAAATAATGATACTCTCAATGGCAGTCGAGGTAATGATACAGTTGTAGGAAACCAAGGAAATGATAACGCCCGTGGTGGTAAAGATGACGACCTGATTTTAGGAGAGGAGGGTAATGATATATTATTTGGCGATCGCGGAAATGATACAGTTAGTGGAGGAGATGGTCGAGATACTATTTATGGCGGTAGAGATAATGATAGTGTTTCTGGTGATGCAGGAGATGATGAGGTATTTGGTGACAGAGGAGATGATGCTGTCTTTGGTGGAGATGGTAACGATAATGTTCTTGGTGGTGAGGGGAACGACTTTGTTAGCGGTGGCGCTGGGGAGGACTTTGTTAGTGGTGGTCTAGGTAATGATCGCTTATTTGGAGACCCTGGCAGCGATACTATTTTTGGTGATGAAGGCAATGACGAAGTATCTGGCGGTTTCGGCAACGACTCAATATTTGGAGGTTCAGGAGCAGACCTGCTCAGTGGTGATGGGGATAATGATACGGTAGACGGTGGAGATGGTAACGACCAAGTTCAAGGAAATATTGGTAACGACTTTCTAATAGGGGGTTCAGGTACAGATACTCTGATTGGTAATGAGGGTAGCGATACATTTTTCATTAGTCCTGAAAATGGCGGTCCTGAAATTTTCGAGGCAGATGTTATTTCTGACTTCAATGGTAATGCTGACCTAATTCGTTTAGGAGGAGGTCTTGGGTTTGATGACTTAGTTATTTTCCAAAGTCCCAGTGGTACAGGTCGTGATACTATTATTCAGAATGGTTCTGATGGTCCATTTTTGGCAATATTAGTAGGAGTTGACAGTAATACTATTAATGCTGGTAATTTCATTGGTTCTGGTG
>NZ_RCBY01000092.1 GCF_003838195.1 Okeania hirsuta | reverse complement strand
CCTAAATCTATACCTACTGAATTATCAGTTTGAGGTAAGATTTCTGGTTGTATTTCTACTACAAAACTCAAGAAATATTTATGAGCTGAATCTTTGATTACTGTTACTGATGATGCAGCAGTAGGTAATTCTCTTGACCATATAATTTTCAGCTTTCCAATTTTCGCTAAATAGACTTTATTCTGACCAACTTTAAACCCACCTTTTGTAAACCTAGCAGTCTGTTTTGATTTTCTGCTTTTGAATTTAGGAGGTTTAACAGGTCTACCTTTTCTCTTGCCTTGAGTTGATTTAAAAAAGTTTTGATAAGCCTGGTTTAAATAATTCAATGATTGCTGCAATGGTATGTTAGAAACCTCTGACAACCACTCTCTTTCTTCAGTCTTTTTAGCTTGAGTAATAAAAAGCTTTTGTAGTTCTGAATTAGTAGATTTCTTTTCTCCTGATTTATACCTCTGTTGGCAGTAAGCTAGACTATCATTCCAAACCACACGGACACAGCCAAATAGCTTGGCTAATCGGTATTTTTGTCCCGGCGTTGGATATATACGGTACTTAAATCTAGCTTTCATAACTTGGCTTTTAAACTAACAAAGTAATAACATATTTATTGAAAAAAAATCAACCCGCAAGCAATAAAAAGTCGCCCTAGAAGGGCGAGGCTTGAGACCCATTTTTTCGGTCAATAGAGTTGTTGCGGATAAGAAGCGAAGAAGAAATTAATGTTTTGGTTTTATAATCACTAATTAGGGCTTGCTGATTAATCCTAAAAGTATTGACATCTCAAGGTTTCAGCCTTATTAGGTTTAAAAAAAGTGCCAGCTTTTCGCTCAAGAAAGCTCAAAAAAACTAGCATTTTGGGCAAGAGTTGGGCAGAAAAATTAAGGGACAATTCTTTCTACTACATCCTCTGTAATTCCCATTTATCCTGACTCCTGACTTCCCCTCCTGGGAGGGGTTAGGGGTGGGTTGACTCCTACCCTCACCCATAAGACTTTTTCAGCAAACCCTAATTATCTGAGTTTAATATTAGTCCCTAAATTTATTGCCCTAGTTTACCGAATAATTAATAATTAATAATTAAATAATTTACGCCTTGAAGCCTCCCCTTTTAAGGGAAAAAAAGCGGTCGAGGGATGGCGATGTCTCAAAGCCATATCCAATGGACTAAGAGAAGAAATAATACTTCCTTATATTCAATTCCGTAGCTGTTAAAACCTGGGGTAATTATCAATTATCCATTATCAATTATCAATTAATTAATTCTTCTTTCCTCATAAAAATGATAAATTTTGCCGAATTAAAACCTAGAGTTAATACTAAATATTCTTTTGTCGGCATTGAGAAAAAGGGAAGTAAGTTGATTTTTCATTTACCTAAAGGATTCACTCAGGATGACCCGAATATTAATAATTTTGACTTTAAATGTGAATTGTTTTTCAAGCTCTATAAAGTTCTGAAAATTGTGCAAAATATTTATCAAGAAAAAGGATATTTGCAGAAAAATATCAAAATAAATGACCGTGACGGTGTATTAAAACAGGAAGCAGGAAAAGAAGTTATTATAAACGATAATCAAGAAAGCATTTTTTATAGCAAACTTGATGCCTTAGATAATATTTTAGATGTCTACGATGAATTGAAAATATTAGCACTTGTCTCTCGTCTTAGTAAATCTGAAACTATAGACTATAGTAAAATTCATCGTTATCTTCACAAATCTACTTTCCTGAATAATGGTGCTATTTTTATTGACTCTATTGATATACCTCGCCAACAAATATCTTATGAAGCTGCTGATATTGTGGCAATGTATTGTTATATATTTACTGAGATTAAACAAAAATTAGGGGAAAATGTTAATCCTGAAATTGCTGCTCTATCTGCTAGGTTTCGGCAAAAGTATATTGGGTATGAATATAGTCTGTTTAGCGAAAACTATTATTCCTTAATCATCAATACTTTGAGAGATGCTTTAGAAACAATTGATAACTATACAGCGTTAAAAGATATAGATTATTGGGATTTTTATGATGCAGTTGAGAAATTTTTATTTGGGGAATTGGATGATGTAGAAGATGGCAAAATATGGGGATTTAATAATTTTCATAGTGTTTGGGAGGGAATGTGTTTAACTTATCTGCTCAGATACACAAATCCATGTTTTGTCTGTTATCTGAATAGCCGATATATTGCTTCTGAAATAATTGCTCATTTGAATTACAAAAATAGAATTATTGATTTGAGTAAGATTTTTCACGTCAACGGCAAGGATATTTTTCCCGATGCTGTAATTATTTCGTTTAATACTAAAAATAATCGCTCAAACTTCACACTTTCAAATTTAATCCCACCTACAACTTCATATAAAATTGAAAAAGTCAAAAATTGGAATGACTTACACTACTACACCACCTTCAAATGCAATAAATATCAATTAAAAATTGCCGTTCTTAATCAAAACCCAGAACTAGAAAACCATACTTTTAACGAGTTGGCTAAATTCTGCAAACTTGAGGGAGATACACTGATAGTTAACTCCTTGCCAAATCAGTTTTATTCTTATTGGGAAATTTTGGATGACTTTAGTCTCGAACAACTACAAATGATGGAAAATTTAAATCACATATTTTATCTAGCTCTTAAATTTGGCATATTATCTCCCGATAGATTTTTTCAACGGTTTATTGATTATGTTTTGGGGTCTGAATATCTCCTTAAAGACAACATATTCTATCTGTCTCTCTTTCGGGATAAGGATAGACTCCGCTCTCTCAAAGAAATCAATCAAAGCTTTAGTAATTTCCTGAATAAAATTATGAATAAAATCTCTATTCAGGTGATTGATATTAAATATGCCAATTTTGATTATTATCTGAATCCAGGAAATCGAGAAGAAGTTAAAAGTCGAAGTGTTAGAAAACAGTTTGTCTATGAGTATTTAATTCAAAATTATCTGGAAAATTATCAAAGTACTGTTAAAAATTGGAGTATTAATAGTGAATTTTGGCTGCCTACTTACAGAAAAAATTTACCTGTGCTTACTCCTGGTGCTAAATATATGGATGATTATGTGAAATTAATGGGGGTTAATATTGTGAAAGTTATTCATAGTTATATTGAGGGATAATTAACTACATGGCTTGATCTTAATTAAGAATTTAGCGATCGCTTCTCCATATTAGCTTGCTAATTATGAACTACTTTTTCTTGTGTTGAATAAAAAGTCATGCGTAGGGGCGAACAACCAACAACTATACTTAGACTATCACCATTTTTTCTTATGTGCAATGAGAAATCCTACATTTTTGGTGCTACGTGTAATGACAGTTGTGGGTTTAAATTTGGGAGCTTGGCAATGACGATTTTGATGAGTGGCGGTCGTCGAATTTTACTCATCTATATTAGCGATCGCTTCTCCATTTTACTGTGTTGATTATGAGCTGCTTTTTTTTGTTGAATAAAAAGTCATTGTTGGGGGCCAGAGACCGCCAATATATTTATACTATCACCGTTTTTTCCGAGGTGCAATCAGAAATCCTATATTTTTGGTGCTTAGTGCAATGACAGTTGTGGGTTCAAACTTGGGTGTCTAGGAATAACGAAATGAGTAGCGAGGGTCGAATTTTACTCATCTATATTAGCGATCGCTTTTCCATTTTACTGTGTTGATTATGAGCTGCTTTTTTTTTGTTGAATAAAAAGTCATTGTTGGGGGCGAGAGACCGCCAATATATTTATACTATCACCGTTTTTTCCGATGTGCAATCAGAAATCCTATATTTTTGGTGCTGAGTGCAATGACAATGGTTGTTGGTTCAAAGTTGGGAGTATGGAAATGACAATCTGGATGAGTGGCGGTCGTCGAATTTTAGTTTTATTTGTATAAAAAAATGCTGAAAACCCCGTGCTTTTAAGCCGGGGATGAAAGCTTATCGCAGGTACTAACCATGCAGAGAATTTCTGATTAATTGTTCTAAATATTCCGAAGCACTCGTCTTACTCCTAGCTGCTTTTTCTTGTATTCCTTGCCACGCATAATCAGTTAACCACACGCCACGTCTTTCAAAAGTATTGATTTGTAATTGTTTTAGGGTTTTGTAACTGGTCAGTTATTTCCGCCATCTTGCACTAGCCATTGACAAATAGTAAAGAGAAAAGATTGAAGTCATTTCAGTTATCAGTTATCAGTACCTCTGCAATAAGGAGGCTTGAAATATGGAACATTCTCTTTTTTTTTATCCCCTTAAAAAGGGAGGCTTTAGACCAGAATTTTTCGGTAAGAAGAGGGAGTTTATTAAGATATAAGGAGAAGAAAGTTTTTTTGTCACACTCTTATCCGGACATGAAGCATAAAAAAGAAATAAATCCTTATTAGTCAATCCTATCTCTTCTAAAGATAGACAATTGTTAATTGTTGAACCAACACCTAAAACCCCGGTTCATTTCATTCTAGATTTTGGTAATAAATTTATTGATTTTCAGACAGCGAAAGATAAATTGCCTCAAGCTTGAAATAAGGGGGTTTCCTCAATACATAAAATGGCAAAGTTTAGAATAAAACTGCTCTGCCTAAAACCTCAAACCTTCTTCTACCTCTCAAGGCAATGAATTAATAGCTGATAGCTGACAGCTGAATGCTTACTTTCTACCAATTAAATTTCATTCCCAAATATTCTTCTAAACGCTGATTATGAGGTTGAAAATAATCACTTAATTTTTGTCGAAGTGACTCACTAATAGAAGAATAAGAACCAGCATTTAATTTTGGATAATCTGGTATTTGATAATCTGGCAAACCTAGAAAATCGAAAACTTGCTTCATCGTACTTGCCGAGTCACGATAAAAGTCTTCACTTTTCAAAATTAGTAATTGTTCTCTAGGAAAAATAGCTAACCATTTCTTGAGGAATTCTACATATACCCCAGAAGCTATATAATCTCCTGCAAAATTCCAATAATTAGGATGAGAAATTTTGCTTATTTTTTCAAGTTGAGAATTAATTGCTACTTCACAAGAACGAAATTCTTTATTTAAACGTACTTGATGATAGTAATGAGAAATTGCTCGATCGACAGGATTTCTCATAATGATAATTAGTTTGGTTTTGGGAAAAAAATGAAAGATTCTACAGGCGGCATATTGAGCATCAAAATAGGTAGTGCTTGCTTCTCCAGTTAGAAATTTTTTTGAGTTTGAAATGGGAGGGAAATGTGCCCGATACCAATCTATACCTCTATGGAAATTGAAAGACCAAAAATGTATTTCTTTTTTGATGGCAGGTAAAATTTGGGGATGTTTAGTTATATAGCTATAAAGAGAGGTGGTTCCTCCTTTGCCTACTCCAATAATTAGAAAGTTGGCTTCTGATAATTTTTCTGAGTTCCAGTGTTGTTTAACAAAGGTGGGATGGGTTTTATAAATATAATTTTTAGAGGCTATTTGATAATATTTTATCGCTTCATTAATTCTGCCTACTTGAGTTAAAGCTTCTGCTAAGTTTAGGTAAGTGGAAACTGAATTATTTTGATTTTCAATAAGTTTCTGAAATAAATTTACTGCCTCCTCAAGTTTGCCTAATTTTTCAAAAGTTTCCCAGAGACGAGTATCAGACCACCAAGCAAAATCAGGATTAATTTCTATGGCACGATGGTAGGCAATGGAAGCTTCTAACCATTTTTGTTGTTGGGTTAAAACTAATCCTAGATAATAGTAAGATTGACTATCTCGATTAGTTTCTACAGCAGCATAATATGAGTTTAAATCTTGTTCTAGTTGAATTTTTTGCCGTAATATTTTCTCTAATTCCTGAAAGATATCTATTTGATGTTTACTAGGGAATATTTCTCGCAACATATAATAGATAATGATGGCTCCCGAAATCTGATTTGCTTGTGCTAAAGCTGTTCCTAATTTTAAGTATAGTTCTGGATTTTCTCTGATAAGATACAGTGCTTTTTGATAAATAGGATATTGGTCTGGATTTTTAATAGCTTGACAATAATAATTGATAATTTCATCTAAATTTGATTGAGAAAGTTGGGCAAAAGCATCTCCTAACTGTAGGTGCATCCAAGGTAAATCTGGTCTAACTTGAGCAACCTCTAAATAAGTAGCGATCGCTTCATCTAATTTTTTTTGTTTAAGTAAAACATCTCCCAGACATTGACGATACCAAACTACTTCTGGATTTAGTTTTATTGCTTGACGATATGCTATTTCTGCTGCTTCTAGTTTGCCAATTTGAAAGAGAATATCTGCTAATTTTTGATGAGTACCTTTAAGTTCTGGTTTGAGTTGAATTGCTGTTTGATAAGAAACAATGGCTTGCTCAAATTCTCCAACATTAACCAGTGCTTCTCCTAATTTATTATAATCCCAATAACTATCAGGATTAATTTTAATAATTTGACGGTAAGCAACGACAGCTTCTGAGTATTTTTCTAGTTTAATTAGGGCATTTCCTAAGTTATGGTAAGACCAGGGAAAATCAGGATTTAATTTGATGGCTTGACGGTAAGCTGTAATAGCTTCATCCCACTTTTGTAATTTAGTCAAAGCTTGTCCTAATTTATAGTAAGACCAAGAAAAATTTGGGTTGAGCTTTATTGCTTGATGGTAGGCATTAACGGCTTTATCCCACTGTTGTTGTTCTAGGAATTTTTCTCCTAATTCGTAGTCATCCATTTCAAATTTTCCAATTAAATATCATCTCTAAGTCTGATTCTAGTTTGTGAATTTCAGCTCGAAAGAAATCTCTCAATTTTGGAGGTAGTAATTTCCTGATAGGTGGATAAAACCCTCCATTGAATTTCTGGTAGTCCGGAATTTGATGGTTGGGCAAATTCAGAAAATCAAAGACTCGTTTCATCTTCCATTTTCCCAGCTAAATTTCATATATTAAGTCTGATTCTAGTTGAGGAATTTCAGCTTGAAAGAAATCTCTCAATTTTGGAGGTAGTAATTCCTGATAGGTGGATAAGAGTCTAAGTTAAATTTCTGGCAGTCCGGAATTTGATGGTTTGGCAAATTGAGAAAATCAAGGACTCGTTTCATCATGGTTGTGGGAGAAATTAAGAGCTTCATCCTACTGTTTTTCTGGAAATTTTTCTCCTAGCTATTAGTCATCTATCCCTAGTTTCCTAGTTAAACTTCATATATTAAGTCTGATTCTAATTGAAGAATTTTAGCTCGAAAGAAATTAGTCAATTTTTGAGGCAGTAATTTCTTGATAAATGGATAATATCCTCCGTAAATCAAAGACTCGTTTCATCTTTCAGTTTCCCAGTTAAATTCTACCTCTAAGTCTAATTCTAGTTGAGGAATTTCAGCTCGAAAGAAATCTCTCAATTTTGGAGGCAGTAATTTTTTGATAGGTGGATAAGAGTCTAAGTTAAATTTCTGGTGGTCGGGAATTTGATGGTTGGGTAAATTGAGAAAATCAAAGACTCCTTTCATTATAGTTGCGGGAGAAATTAAGAGCTTTATGGCAGTGCTTTTCTCGAAATTTTTCTCCTAACTCTGAGTCATCTATCTCTAGTTTCCCAGTTAAATTTCATATATTAAGTCTGATTCTAATGTTTGATTATGAGGTGGAAAGAAATTGCTCAATTTTTGCTGAAGTAATTTATTGATAGGTGGATAGGAACCTAAGTTTAATTTCTGGTAGTCGGGAATTTGATAGTTGGGCAAATTGAGAAAATCAAAGACTCCTTTCATCAAGCGTTGTGGGAGAAATTAAGAGCTTCATCCTACTGTTTTTCTGGAAATTTTTCTCCTAACTCTGAGTCATCTATCTCTAGTTTCCCAGTTAAATTTCATATATTAAGTCTGATTCTAATGTTTGATTATGAGGTGGAAAGAAATTGCTCAATTTTTGCTGAAGTAATTTATTGATAGGTGGATAGGAACCTAAGTTTAATTTCTGGTAGTCGGGAATTTAATAGTTTGGCAAATTGAGAAAATCAAATACTCGTTTCATCAGGTTTTGTGGGAGAAATTAAGAGCTTTATGGCAGTGCTTTTCTCGAAATTTTTCTCCTAACTCTGAGTCATCTATCTCTAGTTTCCCAGTTAAATTTCTGGTAGTTGGAAATTTGATAGTTTGGCAAATTGAGAAAATCAAATACTCGTCTCACCATGGTTGTGAGAGAAATTAAGACCCTCATTTAAATTTCTGGTGGTCGGGAATTTAATAGTTTGGCAAATTGAGAAAATCAAATACTCGTCTCACTATGGTTGTGAGAGAAATTAAGAGCTTCTCCCTACTGTTTTTCTCCAAATTCTTAGTCAACCATCTCTAGTTTCCCAATTAAATTTCATCTCTAAGTTTGATTCTAATTTTTGATTATGAGGTGAGAATAAATTGGTCAATTTTTGGTGAAGTAATTTTTTGATCGGCGGATAAGAGTCTAAGTTTAATTTTTGGTAGTCGGGAATTTGATAGTTTGGCAAATTGAGAAAATCAAATACTCGTTCGATCATAGTTGTGGGAGAAATTAAGAATTTTACCCCACTGTTTTTATCGAAATTTTTCTCCTAACTTTTGGTCATCCATCTCAACTTTCCCAGTTAAATGTCACCTCTAAATACTCCTCTAATTTTTTATTATGAGGTCGAAAGAAGTTGGTCAATTTTTGATGCAGTGATTTACTGATAGGGGGATAGGAACCTAAATTTAATTTCTTGTAGTCAGGAACTTTATAATTTGGCAGACCGAGAAAATCAAATACTCGTTTCATCATGGTTGTTGGAGTTCGATAAAATTCTTCTGTGGGCAAAATTAGAATTTGTTCTTGAGGAAATATTCTCATCCAATTGTGGATAAAATCTATATATATTCCAGTGCCTAAATAATATAATCCATGATGCCAATAATTGGTGTCTAAGGGGGAATTTTTATAAATCATTTGCCAATTTTCTAATTCTTGATTTAATGCTGTTTCTAAAGGGCGATTTTCTCTATTTATCCTTCGCCAATGATAGTAGTGAGAAATAGCTCTATCTACAGGGTTTCTCAACATAATTATTAATTTGATTTTGGGAAAGTAATTAAATATTCTGTCTGGTGCTTCCCAATTTCCTAAATAACTAGGACTTGCTTCTCCAGTTATTAAATTTTCATGGTTTGGAATGGCAGGAAAATGAGAGATATACCAATTTATTCCTTTGTCAAAGTTCATCGACCAAAAATTTATTTCTTTTACAACAGGGGATAAAATTTGAGGATGTTGGATGAGATAACTAAATAAGGAGGTAGTTCCTCCTTTTCCTACTCCAATAATTAGAAAGTTAGGATTTTGAATGTCTGTCAAATGCCACTGTTTTTGGCAAAGGGAGGGGTAAGATTTTAAAGTTTGTTGGTAACAAGCAGTTTGGTAATAAATAATTGCTTCATCTATTTGATTCTGTTTTGTCAGAATTTCTCCGAGATTTATATAGGACAAATATGAATCTGGATTTTGTTGAATAAACTGCCGATATAAATTGACTACTTTATCTAATTTTCCGCAGCGTTCTAAAGTGTTCCATAAATTATAATTTGACCAGGATAATTCAGGGTTAAGTTCTACAGCGCGCAGATAAACAATAGCAGCTTCATCCCACTTTTGTTGTTGAATAAAAGCATCTCCTAAAAATTGATAAATTTCCGAAATATTAGGTTGAATAGAAATAGCTTTTTGATAAGAGGCGATGGCTTCATCTAATCTTTGTTGTTTTACTAGGGTATTTCCTAGATAATTCCATAGCCAATAGTTATGAGGATTTTTTTCAATTTCTTGGCGGTAGATATTTTCTGCTTTTTCCCATTTATCTTGTTTGAGAAACAAATTCCATAAACATAAATGAGGTCTATCTATTTCTGGATTAAGTTCAATTGCTTTTAAGTAACTGGTAATTGCTTGGTCTGATTTTCCTGTAATTTCTAGAACATCTCCTAATGAATTATAAGACCAATAATAGTTAGGATTAATTTCTATGGCACGACGGTATGTTGTTATGGCTTCTTCCCAGTTTTCTAATTTTACTAAAGTATCTCCTAATGAGTTATGAGACCAATAAGAATTAGGATTAATTTTGATGGCTTGATGATATTTGACAATGGCTTCTGTTTCTCTTTGTTGTTTGAATAAAACTTCTCCTAAATTATGGTGAGCAAAGTAAATCTTGGGATTGATTTCTATAGCTTTTTGCAGAGTTGTCTCAGCTTGGTCTAATATACCTAATTTAATTAAAGTTTCTCCTAATTTATTGTGAGACCAATAGGAATTAGGATTAATTTTTATAGCTTTTTGGTAGGCAGTTACCGCTTCATGTAAATTATCTTGTTGAGTCAGTGCTTCTCCTAATTTTTCGTAAGACAAATAAAAATCAGGATTCAATTTAATTGCTTGTCTAAATGCTGTGGCAGCTAAATCCCATTTTGATAGTTGAATAAAGCTCTCTCCCAATTTCTGATATGACCAAGAAAAATCAGGGTTAAGTTCTATAGCACGTTGATATGCTGTGACAGCTTCATCCCACTGTTGAAGTTCCATTAATGCTTCTCCTAATTTGTGATAAAACCAGGGGAAATTAGGATTAAGTTGAATGGCATTTTGGTAAATAGTAATAGCTTGTGAAAAATTTCCTTGTTGCAGGTAAATATCTCCCAAATTTTGGTAAATTCCCCAATGTTCAGGTTGAAGTTCTATGATTTTTTCGTAACAAGCGATCGCTTGTTCTATTTGACCTTGGGATATATAAGTTTCTGCCTGTTTTTTGTTTTGTAATACTATTGTTTCTAAGTCTGTATTTGAGAACATAATTCTATAGTAGTCAGAAGGAAGAATTCAATAATGGATAATGGATAATGGATAATTGATAATTGATAATTACTTCTCCCTTAAAGGAAGAGGATTGAATAAAAGGAAAATTTTTTCTTGTTTCTCTTTTAAATGAGAGGAATTTCACCTTAATTATTCGGTGAAATCTTTTAGTTATCCCAGTTATTGATAACATTCTTTTTTCATCCTTGGTATAAGGAGACTAGAATTAATTGAAGGATAAGAACCAGGATAATAGTTTTTGTCTTCTCAGAGTCGATGATTTGTTAGACCTAAAAAATCCAAAATTTGTTTGGGTATTGCTGCGGGGTTTTCATATATTCACTTTTCGAGATTAAAAATTGTTCTCTGGGAAAAATCTTGATTTACTTTTGAATAAAAATATTCTAGAGTAGTCAGTCCTCTGGAGTCTGGAGTCATAATGAATGGCTTTTATACTATTTTTTAGATTGAAAATTATCTTTTTAGTTAAAGGGATATCTCCTTTGAATAATTGATAATTGATAATGGATAATTGATCATTACTTCTCCCTTAAAGGAAGAGGATTGAATAAAAGGAAAATTTTTTCTTGTTTCTCTTTTAAATGAGAGGAATTTCACCTTAATTATTCGGTAAAATCTTTTAGTTATCCCAATTATTCTAAACATTCTTTTTTCACCCTTGGTATAAGGAGACTAGAATTAATTAAAGGATAAGAAGCAGGATAATAGTTTTTGTCTTCTTAGAGTCGATGATTTGTTAGACCTAAAAAATCCAAAATTTGTTTGGGTATTACTGCGGGGTTTTCATATATTCACTTTTCGAGATTAAAAATTGTTCTCTGGGAAAAATCTTGATTTACTTTTGAATAAAATATAGATATTAACCAATACTTACAGCACTTTTTAAGATGGTAAGGTACAGTTCAATATTAATCTCTATCTCCTCTTTACCGAAAAATTGTGGTTTAAAGCCTCCCCTCCCCTTTTAAGCTATCCCTTATAAGGAACTCCTGAAAACCTTGTGGGAAGCAGGGGAGTAGGGGAGCAGGGAGCAGGGGAGAAAGGAGAAAGAATCATAGTAGATAGGAAAAATTACTTAAGTTATCAAAATAATGTACTTTTGAATACACTTTTTCTCTGACAAAAACCTTTTAAAGACTCGTACATAACTTGTCTATTCTGTCAATTTTTATGTTAAGAAAGATGTTTATAAAGCCTCCCCTTTTAAGGGGATAATAAAGAAAAATTTTCATGATTAGTCAATCCTCTTCTTTTCAAGGAGAGGTAATTGTTAATTATTAATTATTAATTATTAATTGTTGAATACTCCCTATTCCCAGTTAAACTTCATACCTAAATATGCTTCAAGTTTTTGATTATAGGGTTGAAAATAACTACTTAGACTCTGGTGAATTGATTGAGGAAGAGTAGGATAAGAACCAGAATTTAATTTCTGATAATTTTTGAGTTGATGTTTGGGTAAATCTAGAAAGTTAAAAACTTTTTCCATGATACTTGCTGGGTTTTGATAAAAGTCTTCGCTTCTTAAAATCAGGAATTGTTTTCTGGGAAAAATAGCCATCCATTTTTTGATAAATTCTACATAAACTCCATAACTTATATAGTAAGAGATATGATTCCAGTAAGCTTGCTCAAGAGTAGATTCAGACATTTGATGAAGTCTCTCTAACTGGGAATATATTGCTTCTGATAAAGATTTATTTTCCATCTTCGATCTGACTTCGTGATAATAGTGAGAAATTGCTCTATCTACTGGGTTTCGCAAAATTATAATCAACTTTATTTTGGGGAAAATACTAAATAGTCGTGTCGGGGTCTGCCAACTATTAATATAGGTAGGAGTTGCTTCTCCTGTTAAAAATTTTGTTGCTTTTGGAATGGGAGGAAAATGAGCTAAGTACCAATTTATTCCTTTGTCAAAATGTCTCGACCAAAAATATATTTCTTTTTTAATGGCAGGTAAAATTTGAGGATGTTGAGTGAGATAATTGTATAGAGAAGTAGTGCCACTTTTGCCAGTGCCAATAATTATAAAGTTAGGATTTGTTACTTGTTCTTGATGCCAATATTTTTTCACGAAATTGGGATGAGATTTTAAAGTTTGCTCGTAACAAGCAGTACGATACGAGGCGACTGCTGCGTCAATTTTACCTTGCTCGCTGAGAACTTCTCCCAGGTTTAAGTGAGATAAAACGGAGTGTGGTTTATTGTGAATAATTTGATGGTAAAAACTGACTACTTCATCAAGCTTATCGGACTGTTTTAAGTAATTCCAGAAACGATTATAAGACCAGTTAATTTCTGGGTTTAACTTGATGGCTTTGAGGAAAGCTAGACTTGCTTGTTCCAATTCTTCTTGTCGAGTCAGAGTTATGGCTAAATCATAGTAATATTTAGAAGATTTTGGGTTTTGTTCGATAGCTCTACGATATCTTTCTACTTCTAGTTTTAACTCTAATTTTTTCTCTAAAGCTTTCTGAAGTTGATTTGTAATTTCTTGGTCATTTACTTCCAGTTGCAGAGCCATATTATAAATAATGACTGCCCCTTTATATTGCTCTTTTTTGCTGAGGGAATTTCCTAAATATAGATATAATTCTGAATTTTGCGGCAAATGAAGCACTAATTTAGAATTAATTATCTCTGACCGATGGTTTTGAAGCGCAGAACAATAATAGTTAATTTTATCTTCTAAACTACTTTGAGATATTTGTGCTAATGCTTCTCCTAGTGTCTGATATATCCAAGGCATATTTTTTTCCATATTTAAGGCAGTCAAAAAGGTGAATATTGCTTGATTCCACCTTTTTAATTTCATTAAAATTTCCCCGATATTGTTATAAGACCAAGGTACATCTGGTTTTAATTTTATAGCTTCTATATAACTATCAACTGCTGCCTCTAATTTTCCTTGTTTTTGTAGAATATCCGCTAATTTATGATAATTTTCTCTTTGATTTGGTTGAAGTTGGATTAAGGTTTCATAACAAGCGATCGCTTCTGAATAAATCTCAATTTTTCTGTTTTTTTCTATTTCAGCTAGCTTAACTAATGCTGCTGCTAATTTATTGTAAGGCAAATAAGAGTTAGGGTTAATTTTAACAATTTGACGGTAGACTGCTATTGCTTCTGACCATCTTTCAAGTTTGACTAAAGCTTCGCCTAAATTATAGTAAGCCACATCTATATTAGGTTCTATTTCTATAGTTCGGCGATAAGCTGTTACTGCTTCTAACCATTTTGATAATTGCATTAAAGCATCCCCTAAATTTTTGTGGGGTAAATATAAATCTGGCTTTAATTCAATAGCAATACGATAAACTTTGACAGCTTCTTCCCATTTTTCTAGCTGCATAAAAGCTGTGCCTAATTTTTGATAAGACCAAGGAAAATCTGGATTTAGTTCAATAAATCTGTTGTAGGCAATGACAGCTTCATCCCATTTTTCTAATTGGAGGAATACTTCTCCTAATTTATGGAAAGACCAGGGAAATTTTGGATTTAATTCTGTAGCTTTTTGATATGCAATGACAGCTTCATCCCATTTTTCTAATTCTAGGAATGCTTCCCCTAATTTATGGAAAGACCAGGGAAATTTTGGATTTAATTCTGTAGCTTTTTGATATGCAATGACAGCTTCATCCCATTTTTCTAATTCTAGGAATGCTTCTCCTAATTTATGATGAATTTCTGCTTGGTTTGGGTTTAACTGAATTGCTCGCTCGTAACTCTCAATTGCAGCTTGCCATTGTTGTTGTTGGGTAAATAAATTACCTAAATTAATATGAGCTTCTACTAAGTTAGAATTTATGGTGATTGCTTGTTGATAATTTTGTTTTGCTAGGTCTAATTTTTCCATTGCTTGTAAAACTTTTCCCAGAGTATTATAGACAGGAGAAAAATTTGATTGTATCTCTATTACTTGGTTACATAAATGGTGTGATGTTTCTAATTCTCCTCGTTCTAGATATAATTCTGCCTGTTGATATAAACCCAGTGCAATTTTTTTTGTATTCATTTTATTTATAGATACTTTCTAAATTTATGCTAACTCTAGAATTTTTAATACCCGTTTAATATTAACAATAATATCTGGTCTCCACTGAGTTTTATAAGTGGTAGTGTAAACTGTTTGCGAAGTATTCCGTAGGAAATGCTTACCTTTGAAATTGCCAATATTGCCTAAATTAATTCAACTTCTGCAAACTTCATCATTTTTTTTAACCTTGTCAAATTTACAATAATATCTGGTTTCCAAGGAATTTTACCTGAATTATCATCTTCAAAATTTTCACCTATTAAGTAATAGTGTGACAACCTACATAAATTGCTAATTTCCCAGTAAAAATTAGTAATATACTTTGGAGAAAAAATCTCAATCACTTTTGTTCCTGGACTACAAAATACGAGGTTTGTCAGTCCACCTCCATGAGGTGCTACTATCACTTTTGCAGCTACCATATATAATGCTTGTTCTGCAATAGACATTGATTCTAGGGAAAGACTAATAAAACCAAATTTTTCTAACAAATTAACTACTTCTTCTTCATTAAGAACTCGTCGCCATGATGCAAACTTTCGACTTATATATATTCGTTCTGGCTTACTAGATGATTTTATGATAGTTTGTGATTTGATAAATAAACTTCGCAAAAACTCACAACCCCATTTGCTGACTCTCAGATTTCCTTTCTGAGATTTATAGGAAGAAGGTACAACTAATTTCTGAGCTTTTATATGAGGAAAAAATCGGCTTTCTATGATTTGAGATTGTTTAATTCCCAGAGCAGCAATGGTTTCTATTTGAAACTTTTTATCACATCTGGTAAAGACAAATTTATCTATTATTAGGTTAGTTCGACGCAGCAAATCTATCCGTGTAACTACATCAAACATCCAGTGGAAATACATGAATCCTCCCCACTTTGCTGATAAAAATGCCACTGTACCATCTATATAATTAATCGGAGGTAATTCCTCAGAAGATATAATCACTTCAGAACAACCTGTAGAAACATCTCTTACCAACTTATTGTCTGAAGTAATAACTGCACTTGTTGCTAAATCAATACTACCTCTACCTTCGGGAATTACTACTACAAAAGCTTCCGCTGAGTTGGCTTTTTTATCTAGGAAATAATGATGTTTTTTTTGCTCTATTGTTTGAGATGATAACAGATTAAATTGAGTACTTGAATAGATTTTTATCCGAGTAATATTTTTTTGTGCAGACTCAGAAGTAATTTCCCAATCTTCTGTTAAATTTAAAAACTTTCTTAGCCAATTATGCGGTAATTTTTGGTTAGTTTTCCAGAGGTGAGCTTCTTTGTGGCGGTCTTGTTTTTTGAGAATAAATTCTATTTTTTTATGAACATCGTAATAGTCTGGTCTAATTTTTAGAGCTTGAATTAAACATGGTATAGCTTCTGATAAATTCTCTAGTTGAAGATAAACATTTCCTAATGCTGCATAGTGCCAACAAGATTTGGGATTAATTTCTATGGCTTTTTGATAATTATAAATTGCTTCATCTAATAATCCTTTTTCTTGTAAAGCGTCTGCTAATCTTCTGTGAAATAAATGATTATTTGCTTCTAACTCTATAGCATGACGGTAAGCAATTATTGCTTCATCCCACTTGGTTAATTTCCTTAGTGTTTCTCCTAAGTTGTAATATGACCAAGATAAATTGGGATTAATGTTTATGGCTGTTTTATAACTAGAAATTGCTTCATATAATAATCCTTTTTCTTGTAAAGCGTCTGCTAATCTTCTGTGAAATAAATGGTTATTTGCTTCTAATTCTATCGCACGACGATAAATAATAATTGCTTCATCCCATTCTTGAAGTTTTACTAGCCTTTGTCCTATATCGTGGAGCCATTTTATATTATTTGGTTCAGTTTCTAGTAAGCTTCGGTAATAATCTATAGCTAGATCGTGTGGTTCCAATTTTGATAAATTATCTCCTAATCTCTGATAAAACCAAGTTAAGGCGGGATTAATTTCTATGACTCGTTTACAACTAGAAATAGCTCTGTCTAAGTTTCCTTTTTGTTGCTGAATTTCTACTAATTTACGGTGAACTTCCCAAACATCAAATTTGATGTCTATTACTTTCTGATAATATTTTTCTGCTGATTCTAATTCTCCTTTTTCTTGGAGAATATCTGCCAATTTTTTGTAAGACCAAGGAAAATTTTGATTAATTTCTATAGAGAGGTGGAAACTACTAATAGCTGCATCTAACTCTCCTATTTCTTGAAATATTTTTCCTAGTTTATGGTGAGCTACCCACAAATTAGGTTGAATTTGAATTGATCTTTGATAATAATTTATTGCTTCAGTTAACTCTCCTTGTTTAGCAACAGCGTCGCCTAAATTTTGATAGGCATTTGCCAAAGATGGATTTAATTTTATGGCTTTTTGGAAATTAGCGATCGCTGATTCTATTTCCTCATTTTCTAGCCAACTTTTTCCCTGTTTTAAATATTCTGAGGCTTGAGGATATTGAGCTTCTAAACTTAATGCTTGTTCCTGACAATCTCTGGCTAATTCTATTTTTCCTATTTGTTGCCAGATTTTTCCTAAGTTCCGATAAAAACCTGGTAAATTTGGTTTGATGCTGATGGCTTCTTGGTAAGATTTTATTGCTAATTGCCATTGTTTTTCTTGGGCATATAAGCTGCCCAAATTTGCATGAACTTCTGCCCATTCTGGCTGTTGACTTATTGCTTTGAGATACCATTCTTTTGCTTTGTCTATTTCACCAATTTTGTGAAAAATATTTCCCAATGTTTTATAGATGCCTAGAAAATCTGGCACTATTTCTAATACTTGATTACAAGCTAATATTGCCTCTTCTAATTTTCCTTGAGTTAAATATAATTCTGCTTTTTGAGATAAATTTATTAGATTTATTTTTTTGTTCATTTTGAGCTTAGTCATACTAAATTACTTTGTAAGTATTCAACTATTAGCGGTCAGTTATTCCTGCGGAATACGCTAGCATTCAGCTTTTTAAAATGAAGCAAGCATTCGTTTAACTTATACTACATTCCCAACGAGAGATTCGTACTCTGAAGCTTTAATAAAATTGCTTTTTTCTCCTTTAAAGGTAATTAAGCTGAAGTCCCCAGTTCCGACCTTATTAGACTAGCTAATAGCTGACTGCTGAGTGCTGTTTGCTTAGATTACTTTTGCTAATTCCATGATTTCTAATAGCTGTTTTAAATTGACAATTATATCTGGTGTCCATAACTATTATTAGAGGGAATAGGGAATAGAAGATAAATAAGTATAGGTCTACCTCATTAGGTTGAGAAACATTATATTATCGGAGATGTCTAATAACATCGGCTATTTCCAAATTAATTTTCATTGTTTCCAAACATGATTTTAAAGAGTTGCTCAAATCCCCGTTACAAAAATAACCTCTGACTTCTAACTTCTGACTTCTGACTTGGTTAAAATTATTCCACAAACTTCAAAATCAATAACTATAATGTCCCAAACTTTTATAGCTCCAAAAGTAAGTGTAATTATCCCAGTATATAACTGCGAACTTTACATCGCCCAAGCAATTGAAAGTGTATTTAAACAAACCTATACTAACTATGAAATTATTGTAATAGACGACGGTTCCACAGATAATACCCGTCAAGTATTACAACCATACATGACAAAAATTCGCTATTTTTATCAAGAGAATCAAGGATTATCTGCAACTCGTAACCGTGGCATTAAATTGGCAAAAGGAGAATTAATTGCCCTCCTAGATGCTGACGATTTATTTCTCTCTTATAAACTTAAAGAACAAGTTGCTATTTTTGATGCTCAACCAAATATTGGTTTAGTACAAAGTGGGTGGCGAGTTGTGGATGAAAAAGGAGAAAAAATTCAAGATATTGAACCTTGGCATAAATCTCCAGAATTAGATTTAGTAAGTTGGTTAAAATGGAAAACTACTAATCCGAGTGGGATGATGTTTCGCAAAGAATGGTTAGAAAGAGTGGGTGGGTTTAATGAAAAATTACGCAGATTAGAAGATTTTGATATTGTAATTCGATTAGCTTTAGCAGGTTGTCAATCTACTTGGTTTCCTAAAGTAGCTGTATGTTATCGTCAACATAGCAGTAATATGACGCGAAATTTACTTGCTCAAACAGCAGTAGAAGAAAAAATTTTAGATGAACTTTTTTCTAACCCCAATCTTCCCCCAAAAATTCAACAATTAGAAAAGGAGTTACGCTACGGTTCTCTAATTTGGAATTGTTGGTGTTTATATAAATTTGCCTACTTCGCTGAAATGGCTGATTATTTATATAAATCTTTAAAATTTTCCTCTTTTTCTGTTCTTAAAACTATCTGTAATTGGCTCTATTATTTTCAATATTATGCTGCTCTAGAAAACTATGATTTTAATTCTGTATTTTTCCATCAATTACCAGAATGGCAAAAATTAATCACTAAAGTTATCCCTAATGGTTTACCGTTGGTTAGTGTTGTAATTCCTACCTACAATAATGCTGATTATATTCTTATAGCCATTAAAAGTATCCTGACTCAAACTTATACTATTTATGAGATTATTGTTATTGATGATGGTTCTACCGATAATACTTATCAAGTTTTGGAACCCTACCTAAATCAAATTAAATATGTATATCAAGAAAATCAAGGACAATCAAAAGCGCGGAATCATGGCATAGAAATAGCTCAAGGAAAATATATTGCTTTTCTGGATGCCGATGACTTTTTTCTACCCGAAAAATTAGCCGAACAAATAGGATGTTTTGCAGAAGACTCTACTTTAACTATGGTGCAAAGTGGTTGGAGATTTGTTGATGAAAAAGGTCATACTATTAAAGATGTAAAACCTTGGGAAAATGGTGCAGAATTAGACTTAGAAAATTGGTTAATCTGGCAAGCAACTTTGCCTAGTGCAATGATGTTTAAAAGTGAGTGGTTAAAGCTGAATGGAGGATTCGACCCGCGATATATTCCAGAGGATTTAGAAATAGTTTTACGATTAGCTTTAACTGGGGAAAAAGCTACTTGGTTACAGAGAGTTTGTGTTTGTTATCGACAGCATAATAGTAGTGTTTCTGGATTAGAAAATCGACAAAAAATTACTCAAGAATTGGAAAAATTATTAGATGATTTTTTTAGCAAATCTAATTTACCTACCCCAATACGTCAAATAGAAAATCAAGTAAAATATCGCTCCCTACTTTGGAATTCTTGGCGCTTATATCAGGGGGGTAACTTTTCCGAAATGACTGCTTATTTGCAAAAATCTTTAACTTATACTTCCGCCTCTACTACAGAAGCAATTTCGACTTGGATAGAATTATTTACCAAACTTGCTCGCCAAGAAGGAAATCAATTTAATGCCTATAATTTTAGTCAATTACCAGAGTGGAAAAAATTAATTAGTAATATTTTTAATCCAGTAATACCGAGAGTAAGTGTAATTATTGCCACTTACAATAATGCCCACTATATATTAGAAGCGATCGCTAGTGTTTTTAATCAGACTTATACCTCTTATGAAATAATCGTAATTGATGATGGTTCTACGGATAATACCCGCGAAGTTTTAGAACCTTATTTAGATAAAATTCGCTATGTTTATCAAGAGAATAAAGGAGTATCCCACGCCCGAAATTTAGGTTTAGAAATGGCAGGGGGAGAATTTATTGCTTTTCTAGATGCTGATGACTTTTTTCTACCAGATAAACTGGCAAAACAGGTAGCTATTTTTGATACCCGCCCTTCTCTTGGTATTGTGCATAGTGGGTGGCGTTTAGTTAATGAAAAAGGGGAGAAAATTTCCGATATAGAATTATGGCATGGTTCCCTAGAATTAGATTTAGAAACTTGGGTAGTTTGGAAACCTGTAACTATTTCTATGATGTTTCGTCGGAGTTGGATAAAAAGTGCAGGAGGTTTTGATACTCGTTGGCATCATGGAGAAGATATTGATTTAGTATTGCGTTTATCTGTAAATGGTTGTGAGGCAGTTTGGTTGCCAAAAGTTACTTATTGTTATCGTCAACATCACCGGAATGCTACTAGAAAATCTACTCACCAAGCTGTTAGTATGATGTCTGTTTTAGATGATTTTTTTAGCAGACCAAATTTATCAGTATCTATTCGTAAATTAGAGGGAAAATCTCGTTATTATACTTTGAGTTGGTTAGCATGGCAGGCACATCGAAATGAGAATTTAGTTGAGATGAGTAAATATCTACGACAAGCTGTAAAATATACTCCTTTATCTATGACAGAAACTATTTATCATTGGATTGATAGTTTTAATAGTCTTTATCAACAATATGGTTATGAATTTGATGCTTATGCTTTAACAAATTCGGATGTTTGGCAACAGTTAATGTCAGATATTTTTGTGAAATAAGAAGGAAGGAGGAAGAGGGAAGAGGGAAGAAGAAAAAAGTAACAAGGAAAAAGAAAGGTTGATTATTTATATTCCGTTATTTTTGTGAAATAAGAAGGAAGGAGGAAGAGGGAAGAGGGAAGAAGAAAGAAGTAACAAGGAAAAAGAAAGGTTGATTATTTATATTCCGTTATTTTTGTGAAATAAGAAGGAAGGAGGAAGGAGGAAGATTGATTATTTGCATTCCGTTATTTTTATCAAGGAAGAAGGAGGAAGGTTGATTATTGATATTCCGTTATTAGCGTCAAATCAAGGACAACATAGGTTGACAACAGTTATCAAACTATTCATGGCTAGCGATCGCTATTGCTAGTAATTAGTGTATTATCTAAGCTTAACAGGTAATTTGTCTGTCAGTTTATAATAACTTATAACGACAAAATGTTTGACAAAGCGTCAAATCAAGGACAAAATAAGTTGACAACAATTATCAAAGCATTCAGATTAGGGAGTAATTTCTCTGGCTTAAATAAACCCCTTAAAGGCAAAAAGCATAAAGATGTTAACTTGTAGAAAATGAGCTAGATATTTTTTTTCAATAGATAATGCTTTTTTTCCTAAACTTTGATATTATGACTTATCTGTATCACTTAAAATAAACTTAGCTCAATTTCACTAAATGGAAGATTTAATTTTTTCTGTTGCCTTTGATGAAACAAGATATGAAGTCGGATTAGCTCCAATATCTATTGTAAGTGATGATTTCGACGAGGTAGGAGCTAAGTTTTGTCCCAAGATTGTTCTGCCCAAATCTTGACCAAAATCATAAATTTTTGAACCATTACCACTTAAAACCTCGCACTTTTTGATACTTAAAAAGGCTAAAACCTTTATATATGAATACTTTTAGATTTAATCAGCAAGCTCCAAATAGACATCTCCAATAATAAAAGATAAAATTCAATTATCGCACATAAATGATCAATTCTTTTTCCCTACTCCCTAATCTCTATTTTCTGGAGATGTCTAGTAGCTTTGATAGATATCAAATGGGTTTTATATAATATTACTAGCTTTATATAAATGATGATCTTAACTCTACAATAAAGTAATTATCGTTCTCTATTCTATCTAATTCCTTTCAATTCGGTAATATGCAATTATTAATATTAGCATCACTAAAATTAGTACCACTTAAATTAGCGTCACTGAAATTAACACCATCGAGATTTGCACTGCTAAGATTTGCACGACTGAGGTTAGCTCCAATCAGGTTAGCATCTTTGAGATTAGCATGACTGAGGTTGGCATAACTCAGGTTAACGCCACTCAGGTCGATACCATCCAAGTCCACACCCCACAAGTCAGCTCCCATCAAGTTAGCACCACTAAGATTGACATCACTTAGATAGGTATGCCAAAGGTGGGCACGATTAAGGTCACTGCCACTGAGGTTAGCACCCTTGAGATTAGCACCACTAAGATTCACACCACCCAAGTTAGCATTGCTAATATTGGCATTTTCTAGGTTGGCATCCCACAAATCTGCTACTCGTAGACTAGCACCACAGAGATTAGCGTTGCTCAGGTTGGCACGATTGAGATCGACACGATTTAGTTGAGCATTACTGAGGTCATTACCTTGTAAGTTTCTTCCTTCTATTTTGTGATTAACAATGTCCCAAACTATATACCATTTTTGGTCAAGTCTAGTTGTTTCACTGAGTTTTACACCCTTAAGTTCAGCCCAACTAAGATCGACATTTTTCAGGTGAGCATGACTAAGGTCAGCATTGCTAAGATCGACTCCCTTAAGAATAGCACCTGTTAAATTAGCATTACGAAGATTGGCATGACGGAGTTTAGCATTAGTGAGATTAACATTGGTGAGATTAGCTGTACTCAGATCGACTTGGTTCATTTTAGCCCTATTAAGTTGAGCATTGCAGAATTTAGCAGCACTCAGATGAGCATTTGTCAGGTCAGCGTTACTAAGGTTAGCGTTACTAAGGTCAGCAGCACTGAGGTTGGCACTACTGAAGTTGGTATCTCTCAAGTCTGCATCATTGAGGTCAGCAGCAGTAAGGTTGGCACCGCTCATTTCAGCATAGTTGAGTTGAGCTGACATTAGATTAGCTACACTCAAGTTAGCCTTCTCTAAATAAGCTCCAACTAGGTTAGATCCTTTCAAGTTAGCGTTACAAAGATTGACTTTTCTGAGATTTGAGTGACTGTAGTAGTTGCTATCAATATTTTGTATTTGGCAATAGAGAACATTGCGGTCGCACATCCCAAAATTAGCTCCTTCTAGGTTAGCACTCCGGAGGTTAATATTGCTGAGGTCAACACCTCGAAGATCGGATCGACTGAGGTTGACTCCTTTGAGATGGTTATTTGTAGGTTGTTGGTTAACAATTTGCCAGACCAAATGCCATTTAGAGTCTATTTTTGTCAAATCATTTATTTTTGTTTCTCGGAGGTTAACGTAGTTAAGATTAGCACCACTGAGATTGGCATTACTTAGGTCGGCACCACTGAGATTGGCATTACTGAGGTTAGCATCACTCAAATTTACACCAGTTAAATTAGTATTACTACAGTCAGTATTCTTGAGATTAATACTTATAAGTTTAGCCGCACTAAAGTTACTTCCACTGAGGTTAGAATTACTCAAATTCACTCTTCTAAGTTGAGCGCCACTGAAGTTAGAATTACTCAAATTTACACGTTCAAGGTTGATGCCAATTAGATTAATATTTCTGAAGTCTTTACCAATAGCTTGCTGATTAACTATTTCCCAGATTAATAACCATTTACAATCAAGTTTTGTTTCTTTATTTAATTTAGTACCTCTGAGATTTGTATCTCTAAGTTTACTACCTCTTAAGTCTGCATAACTAAGATTTGCATTAGTTAAGTTAGCATTATTTAGGTTAGCAAGACTTATATCTGCACCACTAAGGTTTACATTAGTGAAATTAGCATTAGTTAGGTTAACACCCCTGAGTTTGGCAAGGCTAAGATTAGCATTTTCAAGATTAGTGTTTTTGAGGTTAGCATCCTTCAGGTTAGCACCTCTTAAGTTAGCTTCTTTGAGGTTAGCATCTCTAAGATTAATACTACTTAGATCGGCATCTTTTAAATAGGCAAAACTGAAATTTATACCTTGTAGGTCTAAACCATTAAGGTTTGCTCCCCTCATGTTAGCTCGGATAAAATTCCGTTTTCCAGTAGTGTATAACTCTAGTAGTTTAGATATATCCCAAGTATATTGGGACAATGCCAATTTAGCTTTAGGTTGTTGTTGTTCTAGGAGTATTGAATATGCGACCCATTGCACTTCTGCTGACCGATCCTGCAAGGCCATGAGTAACAAATCTAGTCCTAAATCTCCGTATTTGAGAGTTTCAGAAACTGCTGCTATTCTCAATTGTACTTCACCATATAGTAAACATTCTTTGACTGCTTCAATGTTATTGAGAATAGGGGTGGTAGATAGGGAAGATGATGTGACTAAGGTAGTATCCAGTGGAGGGATTTGATTCAAGTCGTTACTCATTTTTCTGGGCTTGATATATATATGCAATAACTTTACCTGAAAATAAAAATTTTGACATATTTGGTGAGTAGTTCTTCGAGGCTCACTTACTTTCTCTACTTTTGGAATCCTCTCAATAAATATTGATAAATTTATCTAAAATTAAATGGTACAATTATAGTTTTATCTTTAATAAATTTGACTTTAGCAGTATAGTTTTATTTTAAGAGTATTTGATTTTGACAAATTGGAGAGAATTTCATGATTTTTCAATTAACTATTTAAGTATTTAATGAAGTTCTAAATAATTGATGCTAAACAAGATTAGTAGATAGAGTACAATGTAAATTATGGGTAAGCATTTCCTGCGGACTGCTGCGCAAACAGCTATTAGCGGTCAGCGCTTCCCTACGGGATGCTACGCAAACAGCAATGAAAATGAACCTAAATAGCTCAAGTTAGCTGATGCCTTTGCTTTTTCCCAGACTTTTAATTCTTGCTCAAACTCAATCCTAATCTCTACTCCAAATGCAATAAACTAGGAACGCTGAGAGCTGAGAGCTGAGAGCTAACACCTGAATGCTGACAATTATGGAATGGATTCAATTACTGTATTTTATCTAAGTAAAACAGTAAAAATAATATAAGTTACAAAAAAAAGAGGAGAAATAATATAATATTGGTTATACATTTATTCTTTTTGAATTTAATTGATAGTTAAGTAAAATATTTACCAGTTAGGATAATAAAAAATATGATAACTAAAACTTTACCCCTAGTAAAAGACTCAAAAAAATTAGAAAATCGCCTCAAAGAAATTCCCCAAACTCCGGGAGTTTATTTAATGCACGATAGTAGCGATCGCCTTCTTTATATTGGTAAATCAAAAAAGCTGAGAAATCGAGTCCGCTCCTATTTTCGAGAAAGCAAAAACCACAGTCATCGTATTAGTTTAATGGTACAACAAGTGGTGGAAATTGAATTTATTGTCACAGATACAGAAGCAGAAGCTTTAGCATTAGAAGCTAATCTTGTTAAACAGCATCAACCATATTTTAATGTCTTACTCAAAGATGATAAAAAATATCCATATTTATGTATAACTTGGTCAGAAAATTACCCCAGAGTTTTTATTACTAGAAAACGACGATTAGGTAAAGCTCAAGACCGTTATTACGGTCCTTATGTAGATACCAGACTTTTAAGAAATACCCTACATTTAGTCAAACAAATTTTTCCTCTACGTCAACGACCAAAACCTTTATTTAAAGACCGCCCTTGTCTGAATTATGATATTGGTCACTGTCCGGGAGTTTGTCAGGAATTAATAACACCAGATGAATATCATAAAATTGTGCAAAAAGTCGCAATGGTTTTTCAAGGCAGAACAGGAGAATTAATTGATATATTGAATACTCAAATGGCAAAAGAAGCAGAGGCTTTAAATTTTGAAAAAGCGGCAGCTATTCGTGACCAAATTAGAGGTTTAGATTCTCTAAATGCCGACCAAAAAGTTTCTTTGCCAGACGATCGAGTTTCCAGAGATGCAATAGCATTAGCTGGTAATGACAAATTTGCTTGCGTTCAATTATTCCAAATTCGAGCAGGTAAATTAGTCAGTAGATTAGGATTTATTGCTGAAACACCTAATTTAGTAACTCAAGAAAGTAAGGAATTAGGAGCAATTTTACAACGGGTTTTAGAATCACATTATCAAACAGTAGAATCTGTAGAAATTCCTGTAGAAATTATTGTGCAACATGAGTTACTAGAAAGTGAATTTTTGACAAGTTGGCTAACAGAAAAAAAAGGTAAAAAAGTAGAAATTTTCGTACCTCAACGCCAGGGAAAAGCAGAATTAATAGAAATGGTAAAAAAGAACGCTGAATATGAGTTAGCACGGTTAAATAAAATGAGCGATCGTAACACTAAAGCAATGACTGACTTGGCAGAAATATTAGATATGCCAGAATTACCCCACCGTATTGAAGGTTATGATATTTCTCACATTCAAGGTTCAGATGCGGTGGCATCGCGGGTCGTTTTTATTGACGGTTTGCCAGCAAAACAACATTATCGACACTACAAAATTCAAAACCCAGAAGTGCAGTCTGGTCATTCTGATGATTTTGCTAGTATGGCAGAAGTAATTCAAAGACGGTTTCGCAATTATGAAAAACAACCAACTACAGAGAAACCAGACTTAATAATGATAGATGGTGGAAAGGGGCAACTTTCGGCAGTAATGACAGTGATGCAAGAAATGGAGTTATTAGAAGAAGTGCGGGTGGTGAGTTTAGCAAAGCAACGGGAGGAAATTTTTCTACCAGGGGAGTCGCTACCATTAACAACTAATGCGGAACAACCAGGAGTACAGTTATTGCGGAGGTTGAGAGATGAAGCGCATCGGTTTGCCGTGAGTTTCCATAGAAATAAAAGAAGTCAAAGAATGAAGCGATCGCGCCTAGATGAGATTCCTGGTTTGGGACATCATCGGCAAAAATTGTTATTGGGACATTTTCATTCTGTTGATTATATTCGGATGGCAACAGTGCAGCAGTTGGCAGAGGTATCAGGAGTCGGACCAAAGTTGGCGCAGCAAATTTATGATTATTTTCATCCTTCTTAGAATCAGGAGTCAGGAGTCAGGAGTCAGGAGTCAGGAGGGAAGAAAGGAGAAAAATCAAG
>NZ_RCBY01000091.1 GCF_003838195.1 Okeania hirsuta | reverse complement strand
GGGAGGGGCGAGGGGTGGGTTGTCTCCTGTCTCCTACCCCTACTAAAATACTTTTGAGCGCAAACCCTAATTATTACCTCTCCTGGAAAAGAAGAGGATTGACTAATCATGAAAATTTTTCTTCTCTTGGTCGATTGGATATGGCGAGGAGACCCGTTCTTACAGACCCGCTCCGAAGTACGCCATCCCACCCTTCGGGAAGCTGCGCTAACGACCGCTTATTATCCCCTGAAAAGGGGAGGCGCATACCCACAATTTTTCGGTAATTCAACTCAGACAAATTTGGCAGTTTTTTATAATTATGCCGTGAATGATAATATTCAGATTTTTCCTGTTTTGCAAGTTGTTTTTGATTCTAGCAATCAGAAGAGTAATGGCACAATTTTTACTGGTACCTTACACACTGTTTTTTCTTTTTGAAGAAGGTTTTAGGTGGTAGGTGAAAAGTTAGGATAGATTAAAAGCTTAAAACTCAGACAAAGCGATATTTTTCCTTCTTCCCTCTTCCCTCTTCCCTCTTCCTTTTTCCTTAGCTTAAAACTCAGACAAAGCGATATTTTTCCTTCTTCCCTCTTCCCTCTTCCCTCTTCCTTTTTCCTTAGCTTAAAACTCAGACAAAGCGATATTTTTCCTTCTTCCCTCTTCCCTCTTCCCTCTTCCTTTTTCCTTAGCTTAAAACTCAGACAAAGCGATATTTTTCCTTCTTCCCTCTTCCCTCTTCCCTCTTCCTTTTTCCTTAGCTTAAAACTCAGACAAAGCGATATTTTTCCTTCTTCCCTCTTCCCTCTTCCCTCTTCCCTTTTCCCTCTTCCTTCTGCTATATGATATTATTTTCCCATTTACTACTGGAGAAAAAAATATGAATAGCGATGAATTAATCCAACGCTATCAAGCTGGAGAAAGAGATTTTTCTGGTGTTGAATTCAAATATCTGGAATTAAGCAATATTTCTCTAGAGGAAATTAATCTTAGTTCTGCCAACCTCAGTAGAGCAAAATTACAAAATGTGAATTTAGATAATGCTAATTTAAGTAATGCTCAATTAGTTAGTACGGAAGTAGAAAATACTACTTTCAGAAATGCTAATCTCAGTCATGTTAACTTAGAAGGAATATTTTGGCAAAATCTAGATTTAACCAATGCAGATTTAACAGATACAAGTTATGACCATAGCACCATAGATGATTCCAATTTTACTAATGCTAATTTAACTCAAATGGGTGGATTTCAATCCACTTTTATGCACTGTAATTTGAGTAGTACAAATGTTAGTCATGCAGATTTAAGCGAAGTTACTTTTGATGAGTGTAATTTGAACAATGCGAATCTTAGTCACACAACTTTTTATGATGTTTATATTCAGGGTTCAAATCTGAGTAATGCTGACTTCAGTCATGCTCAAATTAAAGCTATGTCTGGTTGGAGTAAAGCTAACTATACTAATGTTAATTTTCAGAATGCTTGGTACTTAGAACCACAGGATATACCACCAGAAATTGACCCTGATGAAGCAGGATTAATGTTTATTGGTTATGGCAGCGACCTGAGTGGCAAAGATTTAAGTAATGTAGATTTATCCGAACAAGAAATAAATTCTGCTAATTTTAGTAATGCCAATTTAAGTGGTGCAAATTTGAGTGACACAGACTTGAGTGATACAGATTTTACTAATGCTAATTTAGAAAATGCTAACTTAAATGGAGCTGATTTTACTAATGCTAATTTGACTAATGCTAATTTAGAAAATGCTAACTTAAATGGGGTAATTTTTGATAATACAATTATGCCAGACGGCAGTATTAGGAGCGATGAAGAAGAATAATACCATTTATCAAAAACTTTTCTATATTTTCTTGAGTCGGGGAGTAGGTAGGGACGTTATATGCAACTTTCCTAGAGAGAAGTAAAGATAATAATAATTAACATTAACTGGGCTGCTAATTAGTACAAAGTCATTTGGCCAGTGTTAATTACTTAATAACTGAAGTGTTACCTAAGTATAGCATTTGGCAACATTTAGATAGGCAACAGAAATACTACTTCATAAATTAGACTGTTATTCCAAGATTTAAGTCTATGCTCACATTAGAAAACTAGCTTCAGAACTATATATAGTTTCAAAATTATCATCAGTAACTTGTCTTAAACAGAATGTTAGATCTGCGGCTCCAAAATTAGAGTTAATATCATAGGCAAAATATGCTTCAGATAAATCTAAAAATCCAGAGACAAAAGAAAACTCTTCGCTACTTGCAATTAATCCTAGAAAGTTGCCATTTCTAAATACAGCTTCTCCAAATAATAAATCAGCGTTGCTATAGTCAAAATTTAAAAAACTCAAGTCAAAGTTATCAAGTTTTATAAATTCTATGCCTTTGCCAGTTAATTTCGAGCCATTAAAACTGAAAGACCCGTAATAGTTATTCCCGGTAGCAGGTCCACGATGAGGAGATACCTCAAAATCGTATTTAATAGTATTTGTCTCATTACTTTCACTCATAATGGCACAACCAAGCCTTAGACTTGTGCTGGTAGATCTGAGTTTGTGATTTATATTAGCCATTATTATTTTTCTTGAGGTAATTTTTTAATTTGTTCAGAGATTTTACAAAACAATATTTCTAGGTTTGATATTATCAAAGCCGAAATCAATTTTAGTTGGGCGACATTTATTTATATCTAGTCAATATTCATATTTTTATGATCAACAATAAATTTTAATTTTGGATTAATTTTTTATTAATATTTAGGTCAAAAATATCAATTTTTTGTCAATATTTCAAGTAATATTTGTGGATTTTCTATGCATATTTATTGAGAGATAATGTTTTTTTGTGATGATACATTTTCTTTTTTGGCGTTGCTGAGAGGCGGGATGAATCTTTTTTGAACAGGTAAATCTCATCCTTAATACTTCATACTTCTTTTTTGTCCAAGCATACAATTCATCCCACAAATATGCAACGCCTCTTTTTTAGTTTAGCTAAATTAAAAATAATTGGTATGCAGAGCTATTCTCAGTGTGGTTGTGTATAAAATTTATAGGGACTTTAGAATCAGAGAATAGTGGTCAGAGTTTCAGATTTTATTATCTATTTTTTAATTTTTTACAAATTCTGCATTGATTACTATACTATAGCAATGTGCGCTGGCATATTGACAAATTACAATAACTGTCCAATAGCTATAAGTCTTATATTATCGGTTTTTTATTCCCCCTTCCGGAGCTGTTGCCTGTTGCCTGTTGCCTGCGCACAGCGCTATAAATTGTAGTATGGTAGTCAACATCAATTAGTAGATTTTGCTGATAATCAGTAGTTAAAAAATTAATATTATATACTCTGCTTCAAGATGGAGAACAAATTTCTTTAATTTACGTCATTTGTAGTAAATAGTCATCTAATATTCACTTTGTCTAGATTCTAGGATCATAAAATTATGATTTGGTCTCGTTTTAATTCTCTCAATACTTATTTATTAGGTACTGCTACAGTAGCAGCAATTGTTATTAATATTTCGACAGCAGCAAATGCTAAAACGGCTCAAGAAGTGGCAGAAATTGCCATACCAATTACAGTCCAAATCAATAGTAACTTAGGTGATGGTTCGGGTGTTATTATTGCTAAAAATGGTAATATTTATACTGTCCTTACTGTTAATCATGTAGTAGAAGATTCTACTATTAAATATAGTATTAGAACTAATCTAGAAAAAGACTATTCAGTAGTAGAGGTAGTGAGTTTACAGACAAATGATGAAGAACCCGATTTAGCTATACTTAAATTTGAAACTACAGAAACATATCCAGTAGCGACTTTAGGTAATTCTGAACAATCAGTTATTGGTTCCCAAATATATGTATTTGGTTATCCTGCTACTGGCGGTTTATTTAACACTGAAAGGGCACCAGAATTATCTCCAGGATTAGTAACCAGTCGCCCTAAAAGTCGCCCGGAAGGTTATACTTTGCGTTATCAAGCTGTTACTTGGAGTGGGATGAGTGGTGGTCCAGTATTTGATTCTGATGGTCGCATTATTGGTATTCATGGACAAGGAGAATTTGGTTTTGCTCAAACTAATTCTGGAGATGTAGCGCCAATTAAAACAGGGTTTAATGCTGCGGTTCCTATTAATAGTTTTATCAGAAAATTATCTGATGCTGGTATTAATCCTTCAGACTTAATTTTGGATGATACTCCTACAGTTAGTTCTCCTGTTTCAACAATTAATCCTCAGAGCGCTGAAGGTTTATATTTTAGAGGTATAAGTTATTTGGATCAAGGGGATGCTTGGGAGGCGATCGCTAATTTTAATCGTGCTTTAGAAAAGCAACCTAATAATACCCCAGAAATATATTTTAATATGGGTATCGCCCGGAGTTTGTTAGTTAATCCTCACGAAATAACACGAAATCCGAGTTCAATCAAAGATTATACTAAAGCAATTGAACTGAATCCAGGGTATGCTGATGCCTATTATAATCGTGCTCATGTTTTTTATCAAAATAGTCTTATTTATCAAAAAATGGCAGATATAACCACAGCAAATGAACAACTTCAAAAAGCAATAAAAGACTTAGAAAAAGCAGCAGAACTTTATCAACAAGGTGGTAGGATTCAATCTTACCAAGACACCTTGATGTTTATTAAAAAGTTAAATAATTGAGAGTTAATCAGTAGGGAAATTATCTATATTCATTTAATCTTATCAAAGTTTAATTAGACTCTCAAACAAACATCTTTCGCGCTTCACTACTAAGTGATAGAAGACCTATTCCTAGTTGAGAATTGAGTTATTCTGTATTTTCTCGGTTTTATATCAAATCCGTTTAATTGGACATAAAAAAAATCTTCAATTGTCATAACTACGCTCATCTTTGTAATTCTTTCTTCTCCTGACTCCTGACTCCTGACTCCTGACTCCTCCTAACTTAACCATTCTATGGTTGTTTAACCGGATTTGATATTATATATGTCCGGATGATTAAGTGTAATACCAATTTTATAAATCTTTGCTACAAATAGCTAGGTTATTTCTTAGGAGTCAGGTAGGGGAGCCGTCGGATTGGCGACGTACAGGAGTCAGGAGTCAGAATGAATAGCTTCAATACAATTTATTAGGTCGTAAGTTATCTTTGTCGTCAAAGGAACATCTCCTGTAAAGTCTTTTGATTGATCTGATTATTTGTAACATTCTTTCTTTTTTTAAAATGGTATAATAAAAACATTAATATTATGTCTGGTAGCATCGGTATTGTATAGCAAAGGTAAGGAAAAAGGAAGAAGGAAGAGGGAAGACGGAAGACGGAAGAGGGAAAAGGGAGGAAGACTATTGAGCAAGAAAAAACCGAAATTTCTATTGTAGATATTTACCCTTGGGTTTACACAAACGATACTAACGGACATGATATTACCTCTCAATTTGGAATAAATGTCCCAAATTTCTGCTCCGATAGAGTGTTCGATTTTGAATTTATATCAAATCCACTCGGGTTCGGTATAAAAAAATGTTTCATCACAGCGCTATTGCCACATCTTTTTTTATCTTCCCATCTCCCCACACTCCCTACACTATGAATCTAATTACACTGATGCTGCCGGATTTGATATTATTGCATAAGTTCTCTAATTTGACTTTCATGCTTAGCTTTAAGAGATTTAATTGTTGCTTGAAGCTCAGTATCATATTTTTGTTTTAATTCCTTGATTTTTTGCTGAAGCTGATTTTGATGTTGAGTAGTTATAGCTCCTATTGCTTCTAAGATAGATTCTTGATGAATTTCTTCTAGTTCTTTGATTTTAACTTGGAGCTTAGTTTGATGTTTTTCTTCTAAATATTTAATAGTTTCTCTGACTTTTTGTTTATGATACTTCTTCAACCTGAAAATTTCTTGTTGATTTTTTTCTTCTAAATATCTGGTAATTTCTTGAATTTTTTGCTGATGAGTCTCTGATAAATATTGAATATTTTTGTGATATTTTACCTGCAAAAAATTGTTAATTTTTTGTTTTTTAAGTCGATGTTCTTTTTCTAAATCTACTATCTGCTGACAATATTTATCTGTCAATTCTCTGATTTTTTCTTGTGATTTTGCTTCAGCCGATTCTAAATTATGTATATGTTCTGCTTGTATTAATTTAATTTTATCTTGCAATTCTTTGTTGCGTTTATTTAATTGTTTTTCGGAGTTGACTTTTTCTCTCAATTTTTTCTGATATTTTACTTCTAAAACTTTAATTTCTTCTAAGCTATGTTTGAGTTGTTGTTCAAGTTCTTCTTTTTGTTTAATTCTCTGTTGATAATCTATATTTAATAATTTAATTTCTTCTTGTTGTGCTTGCTCAAGATCATAGATTTGTTCATGGGTTTCTCGTAATTGTTTTTCATAGCTTTTCGCTTGTTTTTTTAACCGCTTTTCACATAACCAGTAAGCACAACTTATCCCTAGCATAACACTGACAACTGTAACTACTATCAATGATGTTATAAGCATAATTTTAACTACCACTTAGTTTCTCTGATGAGTACCCATAAATTACACTCCTAGAAACTGAATTTATGTTGAGTTTTATCGTACCATAAACTATAGATATTTTATATATACAGTACTTACGCAACGGCACTAATTATAGTGGTTTGATCAGCGATAATGACCAAACTATATACTATATGCAGCTTTACTCCGTAAGTCCTGGTATAATCAATACAAAATAAAATGACAATGGAAAACCAGTCAACATCTCTCACTCCTACTCGTGCTCATGTTTTTATTTCCGGAAAAGTTCAGGGAGTCGGATATCGATTCTCCACATTAGAAACAGCAGTTAATATAAATGTCAGTGGTTGGGTGAAAAATCTACCTGATGGAAAAGTAGAAGCTGTTTTTGAAGGTAGCAATCAAGCTGTGGAAAAAATTATTAACTGGTGTTATAGAGGCCCTAAATCAGCTATTGTCAATGATGTGACTATAAAATATGAGCAACCCGAAGGACTTCAAAGTTTTGAAATTCACCGTTAAGCTAGGGAAAGAGAAAGAAGAAAAAAATGGAAATAACCATAGATATATAGCAGAAGGAAAAAGGAAGAAGGAACAAGGAGAAATCTGGCACTGAAACAGTGATCAAGTATATTGAAAACCAGACCGGAAAGTAACTACGGGTTAAAACCCGCGTGTCGTTATTCAACCAGGGATTAAAACACCCTGGCTAACTTCCTCCCGCCTGTTTTTCTGTTTAGTTACGCGATTGCACAAACTTTTCCAACCTTGCTATCCCTTTTTCTATAGTTGCTAAGTCAGTAGCGTAAGATATCCTAATGTGGTCATCTGCACCGAAAGCAATACCAGGAATAACAGCGACGTTTTGCTCTGCTAATAAAGCATTACAAAATTCTAGGGAACTGCTAGAAATTTTACTAATATTGACAAACATATAGAAAGCTCCTTCAGGTTTGCTACAAGTAATTCCTGGTATAGCATTCAATAAATCATAAATTACCTGCCGACGTTTAGCAAAAGCTTGACGCATTTTTTCCACACAGTCTTGAGATGACTCCAATGCAGCGATCGCTCCATACTGAGCAAAAGTACAAACATTTGAGGTACTATGACTTTGAATTTTGAGTGTAGCGTTAATCAATTCCATCGGTGCGGCCAAATATCCGATCCGCCAACCTGTCATAGAGTATGCTTTAGCAAATCCACTACTAATAATAGTATTGTTCAAAACATCTGAGTTGACTGCCCCAATACTGAGATGTTGAATATCATCATAAATAATCTTCTCATAAATTTCATCAGAAACTACTAAGATATCTTTTTCTACTATTACTTCTGCTAATGCTTTAACTTCTGCTGGACTATAAACCATCCCAGTTGGATTAGAAGGAGAATTAAGAACGAATAATTTTGTTTTGCTAGTAATAGCTTGGCGTAGTTGCTCTGGTGTAACTTTATAATTCGTCTGGGCATCAGTAGTCAAAATTACTGGCTCTCCACCCATCAGTTTGACCATTTCTGGATAACTTAACCAGTAGGGTGCAGGAATAATTACTTCATCTCCAGGTTCAATCAGTGCCATCATCAGATTAAACAGAGAATGTTTCCCTCCATTAGTGACAATAATATTTTCTGCTTTGTAGTTTAGGCCATTTTCCCTAGATAACTTTTGGGCGATCGCTTCTCTGAGTTTCGGTTCTCCCGCCGCTGGGCCATATTTTGTCTTCCCAGCATCCAGTGCTTTTTGGGCTGCTGCTTTGATATGCTCTGGGGTATCAAAGTCAGGTTCCCCGGCACTAAAACTACATACATCTATTCCCTCAGCTTGCATTGCTTTAGCTTTAGCTGAGATAACTAAGGTTAGGGAAGGTGGTACTTTGCCGACTCTTGCTGCCAGTTTCATTTTTTACTTTTTTTGAGCTACTGAATCTTTCATTTTATATTGGACAGATGATTCGGTTCAACCTAAACTATTGGGAATTGAAGAAGGAGACAGGAGACAGGAGGGAAATTACTTATGGATAGTCTTCGACAAGCCGCTCCGCATCTACCCTCCCCCAAGTAATTTTGAAAACGACCGTTGACGGTGGGGTATTAAATCCACAAATAAAATGATAATCACATTCAAACTTATCAATTTATAGCGCTAGGGAATAGCAAACTGTAAAAGGGTTTTAGAGGATATCTGAAAAGTTTTTTGATACTGAATTTTGCCCCCCGAGCAAGCCAACTTTGGGGGGAACAAGAGTCAATTTGCTTGCTCTAGTCCCCCAATTTTCGGGGATTTAGGGGGCGAGTGATGTAGCAAATAGGACTTCTCAGACAACCTCTTAGGATTATATAATCAGTGATAAAAAAAACTTTATCCCTTTTAACCTTTTCTTCCCTTCTGCCTTCTTCCTTCTGCCTTCTTCCTTCTTCCTTCTTCAAGGCATGACAAACTGAATCATACCCCACTGACCATTTGTTAACCACAAAGGATCTTCTTCATTTAATATTTCGATTTGATCGGGTTCTAAGCTAGTTGCTACTTCAGACTTTAAGGTACGCAAAGCTACAAATGGTGTAGGAAAATAATAAGCAATATCTGACAAAGGGGTAGTAAATAACCAGTGGCGATCGCCCAAGATACGGCGATAGTTAGCATCACCCTTAATCAAAACCAAACTTGCTTTAGCTAATTCCTTCCTCACAGACTCTGGCATTTCCCAAAAAGCTAGTGGCGCATTCCAAAAAAAGTCATCTCGGCAAATTAAACGATCAGTACTAATATATTCTTGTAAGCGAGCTGCCAACATTTGTAAATTTTCTGAGACATCATTAGCTAAGATTTCCAGAGTGTAAAAGACATCTTGACTCATAGCATCAGAGACAAAAATTGGATGTGCTTTCAAATGCAAATAAACAATATTGGCAGTTTGAGTAGATAAAAGGAAATCTATCAGAAAAAAATCGCAAACTAACTCAAAACCTGCATTATCTATAATTAAATCTATCCGTTGCTCCTGAACATGACTTAAATAGTCGATTAAATTGTAAGTATCATCTACTAATATCTGAGATTGTTGTTGTTGAAGGTCTCTAGTAGTCCGGTCTTCTGTTTCAACTGGCCATAAACTCACATCAGCTTGACTACCCCACAAAGCAGTTTGTAACAGAGCTGTGAGACAAATTTGATAACTCTGTTGTTTTGGTAGAGCAGTATTTAAACCATTGATGCGATCGCCAATTTCGCGGATAGCATCCATTGATTTTTCTAAACTTAAGCGTTTTTGGTAACCAAAAGGGTCTATTCCTTGCCAAATTCCAGGCACAAAATAATCTGTTGCCTCTAACAAACGTCGGAAAAAATAAGCTTCAGCAAAATAAAACGGTAAATCAAACCAACTTCTACCTTCAAAAGACTCTAAGTAGGATGTCCAAGCTGCTACATCTGGTCCTGGGTCATCGATCAGGGGTCGTACCCATCCTTCAAATAAATCAACAGTTAGAGACTCTAACTGTTGGACAATAGTTGGAGGAAAATTATTGTCTTTGATAACTTGTTCGATGACACCCGGTAGTCTACAAACCATTGTGTAATGAGCAAAGGTATTTTCTTCTGACGGCATCACGGGTAAAGGCAATAGTGAGTCACTGGTTTTAAATTCAGTCATGTATTTATCCTGAAAGGGAATAGGGAGTAGGGAGTAGGGAGTAGGCAGTAGTAGGATGAGCAAGCAACTTCCTCCCCCACCCCCTCCACCAAAACCACCAATAAACAAGTCTGAACATAGCAGCAAGGGACATAAACCTACGCAGGATTAGAATCCTACGGGCTTTTCAGCTTTAGCATACAATTTCGTTTCATTACTACTACCCGTCACAAAACTTTACAACGCTGCACCTGGTAACACGAACCTTGTATTTCCGCCAAGTTCGTTAGTTTTATTAACAAATATTCTTTAATCCGCGTTAATTTGTCTAGCTTCTCTAATTTTAACATTGTTAATACTTCCGGAAAAAGTTTGACTTATTTGCCCTTGATTAGTGTCTATCCTAATAGTTTTGCCCTGAACGTTATATTTGTTGTTTACAAAATTAGGTTCACGATCGCTGATGTCTATTTCATTTTTTGAATTAATTTTTAGATCAAGGATAGACAAACGTTTTTCTACTAATGAACGAGTGCTATTATCATCTATATCTATACGTAAAATAGGCTCACCTAATTCATCCCAGGCTAAACCAATACCACCGACTCCATCTATATTTTCGATAAGTTTTTTTACCAGTTGTTTTAGTTCTCTGAGAGATTGATATGACATAATTTTTAAGATATTAAAGTAAGATCAAGAGTTTCTAAAATATTTTTCAAATTACAACCATAGCTTACCCCCATTTTCTTACCATTAATATCAAGTATACCACTGGCAAATTGAAGACCTACAGCTTGTAAAATTTTTGGAATAAAAATTAAACTACCTGAATCACCTTTTTCAGCAAATGGTTTGTCGAGTGATTGCCAACGTATTTCTAGAAGATTATCAAAACGTACATCCTTTTTAAATTGAGGGATATGAACACTTACATTATCAAGCGCTATAGCACTAGGAATCCCCTCTGTGTACCCGGTAGTCCGTCCAATTTTTGCAAGCATGATTTCTGGACCTATTACATCATAATCTTGTATATCATTAATATATCTACCAGAATCATCTGAATTCCCAAAGCCTGATGGGATAAGATTCCCTTGATGTTCAATACCCTTATCAAGAACAGCGTAAGCACTATCACCGAAATTGCTTCCAATTTTGCTAATCGACATGGCATCTCCAAGAGTGCCAATATAACTACCCATAGTCATAATGTTTCTTTGATCTAACCTACCAGGCTGATATATCTTATCGCCTAACTTTGCCTCATCGCAAAGGGCAAGAACATGATTATTTGACAGGATAGCTTGAGAACCATTAGAAGTACTAACAAAAGCCCCAAGAGTGCCTGGACCACCATCTCGATGACCAACAGAAAGACCTAGATGAAGAGGACGTTTTTTTCTAGTAAAACTATGATTACCTTTTCCATCAATTGCCGATTGAATAAGCACAGTAGAAGAAGGAATGGTTACGTCTTCTACCATCAGTACATCGATCTCATTTTAGAATTTTTCTGCTTTTTTCTCAGCAAATTTATAAGCTTTACCTCCTTTTTGCTCGATACGTAGCTCAAGCTGATAATCATTTTTGCCTTTGATTGAATATCCAACACTTAAGCGCTCTTCAGGACTGTGTTCAATGTCCAAGCTAGTTGTTCTGAGAATTGGTTCACGCTCTAAATCATTTTGGTAATATTGATCTAAAATTTCATTTTTTAGTTCAAAAATCGAATCCAAATTCATTCTTATTGACCTTAAACTTAAAATTGATTAGTATGATAAATACTACGCTGATTTTTTGAAAAAAGTCTTTTTATTCTACTTTATAATCTCCTTTATAAAAAAACGGAACTATAAATATCCATAAAACTACTGCTGTAGGTGCATAACGTGGATCAGGAAGATTCCATTTTAAGATGTTATGTCCCATTGCATAAACCCAAATCACAAATGAAACGGCTGCAATTCCAGTTCCGATTAGCTGTATAGATGACCACTTCTTTTCAGTATCTCTTGTACCCCAAAGTCTTGAAAGAATTACAAGACCAATACAAATAACAGGCCACCAATCAATAAAGCTTAATGATGTATTATTTTCAGTAAGTAATTTATCTGTCGGTTCAGCTATCCAAAAGCTACGTACTGTAACATAAACACTAAGCACTTCCGTTGGCACAAGTTTAACTAAACGCTCCATATAGTTAGCAAAGTTAGCATCTATAAGATTATCAGCTTCACTTGGTTCAATACCTGTTAGTTGAATAGGATTATCAGCTTCACTTGGAAGAAGATTATCAGGACTTACCCGAGGTGATTTATTATTATTGTTGATGCGATGTTCTATACGAAAAGGATATGGCATAATTAAAGCTTTTCTATGTAATTGGGTCAAATATAGCGAAGTTGCTATGAGCGACAATCTAGAAATGAAAGGCTTACTATGTAAGTATCTCAGGGACTGCTATTTTCGCGATCGCAACTACTTTGCTACTAAACCCACCCCATCCCCAGTCTGATAGTTTTGCGCATTTTCCTCTTGTAGAAGTTCGTCGATTTTCGCTCTTAACTTGTCTTGCCAACCTGAAATTTTTTTGATTCCGTGGAACATCTCGTCATCTACCCGGACAGTCAAATTATTAGACTTGGGTTTTCCTGGTACTTTAGGTTTCCATCTATAAGCTAATAAATCAGGGTTTCCTCCTGGTCTCCCACACTTAGTAGAGGTTTTAGTCTGCTTCTTTTTTGTTGTTTTAGTGGCCATATTACAGTCCTCCTATTGATTGTATATATTATAAGTTATATTATTGGTAGTAAGCAAGTAAAAAAAATTATAAAATTTATTTACATTTATTAGTATGCAAGCTATAATGATAAATGTAGAGGCCAATAAAGAAGTTCTACAAGTGGACAATAAAAAAGGACACCGCCCTCTCCTAGGTAAAGTTGAGGCAATGCCCTTTTAGAGTCCCCGGTAAACAAGTATCAGGAGACAAATCAATGATATTTTTCATCAATCCAATTTCAATTATATTACAAAATTTCAGCCAAGACAAGGCTTTATTACGAGCCTACTTGGGCCTAACAAAATTAATGGCCACTAAACCAATTACTAATTCAGTAAACGAAACAAGATTATACTATAACCGCTTATTAGGCTACTTAATCCACCACCTAGAAAAAACGATCGCTGAGATTGAGGCTGCCGATACCTACACAGAAGAGCAAGAGCAACGCAAAAGCAATTCAGAGACTACCTACACCCCAAAGGAGGCACAAGTATACGACAGTGTATTTACTGAACAACCTCCACAAGATACACCAGAATCTGAGAAAATCGAATCACTATACTCTAATGAAACAGAAATAGCTAAGGTAAATGCACCCTCTAATAAAATCTCAGAAAAAAATGCTCTAGCCCAAACCGAAACTTTAGAAGCTGATAAAGTAGAAGCGAGTGAAACTAGGAGTAGTTTGCAACAACCTGAAGCGACTCTGACTGAACTGAAGCAGCAGCTATTATCTAAGAAAAATAAATCACAACTAGAGCAATTCAAGTCAGAGATAGGAGCTGAGAAGACTGGAGAGATTTGGGAAAGCTGCACAATTCCTGAGCGTAACCTGATCAAATGTATTAATGCTACTACTAAAAAAGGAGCCTTGCCTTTTGATTTAGTTAGTTGGGTTAACCCTCAAGGAAGACGAGAGATAGGGCGTTATGTTGGGTTTTACCGTGCAGGTAAACAGTGCAAAGAGAACGAACGAGTGATTTATCTACCAAAGGATGACACATTCAAAGTCGTGGACAAGCGATCGCTCAAAGGAGTAAATGCAAAGTATCAAAAACCTTGCCCTCCTGACCTTGCGACTAAGTTAGAAGCTGCATTAGAAGCACAACCAGAACCAGAGTAACCAACAGTTCAGGAAATAGCCAATAATGACTTCACAGGATTAGCACCCACCCCAAAGTCCCAAAGTGGTTCAGAGGTTGGAAGCAAGCCAGAGTCACAACCATAACTACCGATCGCCCGGATTTAACTAGCTATCAGCTTTTCCGTTCCGGAATACTTTCGGTCTGAAATACTACGCAAACGCAAACAGCATTTAGCTGGAGCGCTAAAAAATCAAGGGTTTAAGTTCCCCACACTTATTTGAAAAGTGCGTAGTGTGTCTTTTATGGGGGTTTTAATCCCCCATTATACACCTTGAGAAGCTGATAGCCGATCGCTGAGTCCTACTTAATGACAGATTGTCAATTTCGCCTCTACTAAATCAGCACTACGCTGCAATTGAAAACCCACTTTCTCACAAACTCTTTGCATAGCTATATTCTCAGCTAAAATTGTCGCAACAATTCCCTCTAACTGCTCATCTCGACCAATTTGCACCAGTCGCAATAACAATTCCGTCCCTAACCCCTGACGTTGATAGGGGTCGCTCACCAACATCGCAAACTCTGCCTCATTTACCCCATGTGACTTACTCAAGCGACCCACTCCTAAAATTTCATGGTTTCCCGTTTCTGGATTTTTATAATCCGCCACCAATGCCATTTCCCGATAGTAATCAATAAAGCAAATTCTGGTTAATCGTTCGTGAGCAATGCGCCGACTCAACTTGAGAAAGTTAAAATAACGCAAATACACACTTTCCTCTGACAACGTTTTATGGAACTGAATAATCAACGGTTCATCCTCTGGGCGAATAGGACGGATAGTCACCCCCTCCCCATTTCTCATTTGCCAAGGTTTGACATATTGAGTAGGGTACGGACGAATAGCTGATGATGGCAATTTCTCTACACCCACACTCTGATCATGAAGAACTATCCTTGCATCCAAAGCAATCAACCTTTCCGAAGAAGCTAACAGAGGATTAATATCAATTTCCTTAATCCAAGGTTCCTCTACCACTAACTGACTAAATTTCACTAATAGCTTTTCCAGCGCTGCCAAATCTACAGCTTTCCTTCCCCTTACTCCTTTGAGAGCTTGATAAATTTTTGTCTGTTCCATCATCCGGCGAGCGAGAGTTGTATTCAAAGGAGGCAAAGCGATCGCCCGGTCTCTAAACACCTCTACTAACTGCCCACCCGTACCAAACACTAAGACCGGACCAAACTGTGGGTCAACACTGCTACCAATAATCAACTCATAACCACGGTCTAAACTTAACATTGGTTGTACCGTCACCCCTAGGAAATGCTCAGACCCCACTTTCTCAGTTACAGATGTTTGAATATTTTGATATGCCCATTTTACTGCTTCTGCATCTTTAAGATTTAACTGCACACCATCCACATCAGTTTTATGGGTAACTGTCTCAGAAAACAGTTTCAGCACCACTGGATAACCAATTATATTAGCACGTTCCACTGCTTCTGCTTCAGTTTTGGCAACCAAAGTCTGCACAATAGGAATACCATAAGCAGCTAAAATTTGTTTTGATTCTGACTCTGTGAGAATATTTCTGCCTGCATCCTGAGCTGTTTTGATAATTTGCTCAACTATAGAACAGTTTGGACCGCTTTCTTGTTCTTCTGCTAGCACTGGGGTTTCATAAATACCCTGCAAGTTATAATTGTACTGCCACATAAAGTTAAAAAGCTTGGCAGCAGAATCTGGATAACGATAAGTTGAGATACTAGCACGATTGAGAATAGTTTCACCTGTAGTTACCTCATCCCCTCCCATCCAACTTGCTAATACTGGTTTTTTAGCAGTTTGAGCATAATGCTTCAACTGTTCAGCTGTTTGAGTGGGGTCGGTCATTGCTTGAGGAGTCAAAATTACCAGCAAACCGTCGGTGTTAGGATCTTTAACTGCTACTTCTAAAGTTTTGCGATAACGCTCTGGGTCAGCATCACCAAGGATATCAATGGGGTTAGCATGACTCCAGTGGGTGGGGAGAAATTCATTCAGTTGAGCAATTGTTTCTTCTGCCAGAGGTGCAAGTTCTCCACCAGTAGCAATCAGGGCATCGGTCGCCAAGACTCCTGGTCCTCCAGCATTAGTAATAATTGTCAGTTTCGGTCCTTTTGGCAACCGTGGCTGTTTTGCCATCACTTCTGCCATATTAAATAGTTCAGAGATGCGATTCACTCGCAACACCCCACACCGACGAAAGGCAGCATTTAGCACTTCATCACTACCTGTGAGTGACCCTGTATGTGAAGCAGCAGCTTTAGCAGCAGCTTCAGTTTGACCAGCTTTAATCACTATTATTGGCTTGGTCAATGCTACTTCACGAGCAGCAGACAGGAATGAGCGCGCATTGCCAATGGATTCCATATAGATGACAATACTTTTGGTGTGGGGGTCGTCTCCAAGATAGTATATCAGGTCGCCCCAGTCTAAATCTAGCATTGAGCCTATGGAAATGAATGCACTGAAGCCTACGTTTTCTGGGAAACTCCAGTCGAGAACGGCTGTACAAAATGCTCCACTCTGACTAATGAAACCAAGGTTGCCTGGGTTTGCCATAGTGCTAGCAAAGGTGGCGTTTAGTCCACTATGGGGGTTCATTAGTCCTAAACAGTTGGGGCCAATCAGTCGCATTTTGCCCTTGGCTGTTGCCATAATTTGTCGTTCTAATTCTATGCCTTCTGGTCCAATCTCTTTGAATCCGGCTGAGACTATGATCGCGCCTTTTATGCCTACTTCTACACAGTCACGCACAGCATCAGGGACCATTGGTGCAGGTATGGCAATGATTGCTAAGTCTACTGGTGCTGGTATGGCTTTAATATTTGGATAAGCTGGAATTCCTAACACACTATGACGCTTGGGGTTAACCGGAAAAATTGTGCCTCCAAAAGGATTGCTGAGTAGATTCCAGAGAATTGTGCGTCCGACACTGCCGACTCTTTCTGTAGCACCAATTACTGCCACATTTTCTGGGGCAAATATTGAGGTTAGGGGTTGTCGCTCCGCCCTCAGAATATCATAGCTTGAGTCTGTTGTTTTTTGAGGTATTTGTAACATTATTTTTCCCCTTCTTTTCAACTTTAACTTGAAACGATATTTAACTTAACACTACTTTTAGGCTGCTCTACTTGTCTAGATATTTCATTTGTAAAAGGTTAAGGGAATATTAAAATTTATTCTCGTTTTTTAATGGACAAAAATGTCTTTTTTTTTTACTTTTAAACATCGACAATATTTTATCATTTTCTTTGTGGGTTTAATACCCCACCGTCAACGGGGGTGTTCAAAATTACTTGGGGTGAGAATCCCCATGTAATTTTCCTCCTGTCTCCTGTCTCCTGTCTCCTTCTTCAACAAATTAATTTTGCTTAGTCAAATTAATCTAGAATTAAAATAATGTGAAATTATCCTGTTTATCTGGGCAGATAAACTCTCATGAAATTATTGTATAATGACATACATTCTTCAAGTTTTTCCCCAGAAAAAATAAATCCCTTCTTTCAGAGTTTGATATTTTTGGTAAATACGATACTGTAATACGAATTACATCAAATTCAGTAACATCAAACAAAGTAATTTCTTGAAAATCTTTTTCTGCTCAAGATCATATAATTTTATCTAACCTTTTTTGTCACTGTTTTTTTCCTATTTTTGGGTTGATAATATTGGGTGCATCTCATATTTGCAAAAATACTTTTTTCCTATATATTCCCTGTTGCCTGTTCCCTATTGCCTGTTGCCTAAAAGCAAGAAATTTTTGGCTTTATTCAAAATTGAGATGCACCCATAATATTGACTTTTCGGTTTTTTGCGAAACCTCCTATATGGTTCAACTCTAATTTCTCTAGTTCCTCTAAAAAAGAGGAATTATTGCCATAACCTCCATCCGCTAAAGCTACACCAGGACGATATTTTATGAACAATATTTTTTGAACTAATTTGAGTGCTAAATCAGGTTTTTTGACAAATTTTTGATCTTCTTTTCCCTAGTCGGAACGCTTCCCCGACAAAAACGACCAAGTCGAAGCGCTGGCTGTGGCAACTTATACCAATTTGATCAACTTTTGTTACAAATAGTAGAAGTAAGAAAGAAGGAAGAAGCAAGAAGGAAGAAGGATTGAAGAAGGAGACAGGAGACAGGAGACAGGAGACAGGAGGAAAATTACATGGGGATTCGCTCCCCCAAGTAATTTTGAACACTGTGTAGACGGTGGGGTATTAAACCCACAAAGAAAATGATAAATATTGAAAAAAAAGGGAAAACGATAGATATAACCATCTAAAATGAACTGGAGAAGCTATTTTTAAGCATATCCGATCAAGATGCACTTTTTATAGCATTCTTTTTTCAAACTGGTATTAGGCACTCAAGAACTGGGAAAAGGAAGCTGCTTTTCTCGGATTCGAGCCGGGAGTAATAGCACAAATGAATGAAATTTATCTGGATATAAAAGGTTTAAAAGCCAATAACACAGGTACTATAAATAGATGTCGGGCTAAGTTGGCTAATTCCGCTCAAGTTGAAAGTTTTAGTAGCTCGGACTCTAGTATTGCAAAGACAGAACTTTACAATTGGAGTGGAACAACTGTAACTCAGAAAAGATTAGTCTCTCAAGTTGGCTGAGAAGTTCAAGCCAAGTTTGAAGAACACAAGGCCAAGTTGAATAGCAAGTCTGAAAAGCAGGAAAAAGGCCAAACGGGAAGGTTTACTAACTTAGTCCATTCTCGAACTTGTGCTTTTGCTCTGAGGCGATTATTTCCTCTATTAAATTGTGTTGATTGATAGTAGGTTTTAACCCACTAAAGTAATATATAAAACTGTAATTATATAAATTTACTCTAACAAAAATATGGAAACAGCCGATCATAACTTGTTGGAAAAACTAGCATCTCTATCAGAAAATTTTCCTAAATTGGGTATTCGCCTCTCCCTGGCAGCTAAAGAACTACAAAATGCAGGTACTCCCCCTTCAGAAAGTTTACTAGAAGAATTGATGGCCTATGGTAGAGATTTTGCTACTCTTAAAGAGCAAGGACTAGAGTTGGCAAAAACATCTCAAGTTTCTGCAGGGGCAATATTTTCCTTCACAGACTTAGAAAACTTAATTAAAGCACTAGCTTCAACCACAGAATCATCAAGCAGTCAACCAGTTTTAGATATTCTTAATCAAATCTTGGCGATCGCTCATCAAGAGCAACCAGAATTTCCTCCTTTGCAATCACTTAAAGCAAAAGCCAAAGAACTACATCAATTAATTTCTCATACAAAATCTGACAAATTACCAGATGAAGCTCAAGCTTTAATTGCAGAGACACATCCACTTTCAGCAGTATTAAAACTTGTCAAACAGGGTAAAAATTTAGATGATGAGCAGTGGTTGGAATTAGAGGAAAAAGTTAATGCCAGTTTTGGCAAAAAACTAATGTTAGCTATATCTAGAGAAAAACTGACAATTCCTAATGATTCTTTACCCACAACATCTAGAATTAAACTTCCGGCACTTGAAGAACTAAACCGAACTCAAAATATTGCCACTCAACCAACTAATACGCAAAAATCAACTGTTCCAAGTTTACCACCTTTAATAGTAGTACCTTCTGGTGGTGCAGAAACAGCTATTGAAGATCCAGATGTGATGATTTTAGAAGACCCAAAACCTAGAGGTACAAAACCTGTAGACGAAATCATTATTGTTCCTGCTGTGGAAGTCTCTAAAAATTTTCCCACTGTTGAAAGACCAAATATGATGTTTGGAGAAACTACTAATCAAAAATCAGTAGTTTCTGTAGGGTTGAAAGTTTTAGTTCATATACAAAATATTGGCGATCGCATTTTTGCTGGTCGAGAATATGCAGGTACTCGCGGTCAAGGTTTTCGTGTAGAAGCTTTTCAAATCAATATAGAACCGCCTATTCCTGGGTTAAAACTTGAATACATGGCTCATGTTTCTGAAATAGGTGATACTCCTTGGTTAGAAGCTGGAAAATTAGCTGGAGAACGTGGCAAAGCTAGAAGAATAGAAGGATTTGCGATTCGTCTTACAGGTATTCAAGCTGCCAATTATGATGTATTCTATACAGCTCACGTTCAGAATATGGGAGATTTACCAGTTTATTCCAATGGTGCATATTGTGGTACTCGCAACCAAGCTCTCAGAGTGGAGGGTATAAAAGTTTGGATAGAGCCTAAAAATTAGCACTCAGGAGTTATTTCAGTTATCAGTTGTCATATCATGTTCGGCTGAATACTTACACTTTGGAGGAAGGAAGGCAGTAGGCAACCCACCCCTAACCCCTCCCAGGAGGGGAAGGCAGAAGAGAAAGAAAGCTTAAAGGCCAGAAGTTTTTTGATAACTGATTATCCGTTAGCGTAGCTCCCCCGGAGGGGGAACATGATATAATGAGGCTTATACTAGCAAAACTTCTCCCAAATGTGTTTACATCCACAAGAAACTTGGTGGCTCCAAAATTCACTTTTGCCCGGCTTGCGGTCATAAAGCACTGGGAGATTTGCCAGGCGCTCTCAGCATAATCTTGAGAGCTTTGTAGGCTGTAGCCTTCGATCTCAGAGATGGCGTTATCACTATCTCTGATGCCAATATTGTACTTGTACAGGACGTTGATTAGCTTTATGAGGGTTAAAGACAGTACTTAAACTTTCTTGCCAGAAAAGTAACACATCTCAACATCCTGTATTGGTTCACGAGAACTAGAACTTTCATTCAGGAATTCAATACTTGTCTCATACGTCGTTAAATTCACCGACACATTAAGCCAATAGTAATTCTCTCCTTTGCCAACACTAAAGGACAGCGATGAATCTTGGTAAGAGATTTCACTTATTGTACCAACATTACATTTGTTCACTGACTCAGTACCATCAGCCATCTTGTCGAAATGGTACATATAAATTCCCTTCTTACCCTCTTTTACTCCTTCTGGAAGAAAAAAGGTAAAAAGTTGATTGCTTGCATATTGATACCATGAAAATGTTCCTTTCCAGCACGCAGTCCATAAAGGACCAAAAAATGGAATAGCCGCATCTAAAGACTGAAAATCACTCATAGTTCTTTACCTTTGAGTTGTCCTTTAACATAGACTTTTTGTCACCATGGATCCAAGATATCCACGATTTTTCCATAAATCCATATTTACCCTATCAACAAGATAGTTTTTATTCAATCCGTAGAAATGCTTACCCTTTATTTCCTTGGCTCTTCCAGACTATAGCTTAAATTCCGCACAAGTATCAAATATCAGAACTCTTATATGTTATATGAGATGAAAAAGCAACTGCTAGACTCTTCACGTTGATATTTTTGAGAAAAGCACTAGCGATAATTTTCTTCTTGTGAGAAACTGATGCACTACCCGCTATTCCATAGTCACCAACACACACAATAATAATGCTTCAGTCTATTCAACCACAGCACCATAAGTATCACCAGTATGACCGCCCAAACAATAGTTAAACCAAGCACCTGTCAACAGAGTGATCGCCCCTTCCCAAAGCAATCATATTTTAGAAGCGCTCGCGTTTGCGCAGCATTCCGCAGGAAAGCGTTGCGGATGCAACATTACTTTATTCATTTATCAAAATATAGTTCCCAATAATTCTTTTCAATTCAACAGGATCTTCAAGAGCAAACGCCACCCCCATATCTGGACGAACCACCCACCACCACATTAATCTTTCCAAATAGCTGGGTGGTTCATCATTAGGACACCACTCAATAAAACCATCATTGACACCAACCATATTAGGATAAAAGTCATTAGCTATAGCAACGCGATCATCAAGCTGCTCAAATTGTACAATATTTTGCCAAGCAACCTCATTAGGAATTGAGTTGAAAATTGTTTGTACGTCTTTATACATTTTTATTTCAAGCGACGCTCAATCTCGGAAGCATCAGCAGTCTCAAAAAAAATTTCTAAAGCTTCAATCAAATTAGACCGCGCTTCTTCTGTCGTATCGCCTTGACTGCCAATATACAGTTCCGTACACAAAGATACATATCCATCACCCTCCCGCTCAATAATAGCTGTTAGTCGTTTGATTTGTCTCATTTTCCAATAGACATCTCCAGAAAAGAGGCAACAGGCAACAGGCAACAGGCAACAGGGAGAAATAATTGATAATTTATGGATAAGAATTGATTTTATTTTTGATTTTTGGAGATGTCTAATCTTTAAAAAGCCTTTTTTTATCTATCTAGTTTAGCAGTTTTTTTTCAGGTTGTGATCACTTTGCTTGGGAACTGATACCGTTCGCTATTCCAAAGCAACTCAAACACACACAGGATTTACGCACTGACAATAGATAAGGGTTTTGGTGTGTTAAGCTACCGCTAATACACCCTACCAATAGCGTTCTATATCTGGTGATTATGCGTAATATCATGTGCGGATAATCTGTGCTCAAAAAACCTTCTCCCTTTGAACTTTTCTCTCCCTTTCCTACGGAATGCTACGCAAACAGCATAGCTGCCTTATCTAATAACCGATCGCTATTCTAAAGTAACCAATAAACACAATAACAACGCTTCTGTCCATTCAACCACAGCACCATAAGTATCCCCAGTATGACCGCCCAAACAACGGTTAAACCAAGCACCTGTCAACAGAGCGATCGCTATTCCTCCTATTGCCATCCCAGAAGCTACTAACCAACTTTCAGGGTTTAATAAAATTTGGATTCCACTGAGACTCACTAATAAAAGTAGACTTTGGATAAAATCCCAAATCGAATATTTTGCCTCCTTGTGAAATGCTCCTTTTCCAGTAGGTTTGAGATAGGGGTAACGAGCGATCGCTACTAACTGTCCCCATCTCCCCCAACCTGCTACTCCCATTAGTATTAAAAAACGGTCGCTATCTAAATCTGTTAAAGCAGTAATTTTTAGCAACAATAGAGCGATCGCTGCCATTGCCCCAAAAGCTCCTGTAGCACTATCACTCATTACTTCCAGTCGTCGTTTCTGGTCTGGCACTGCCAACCCATCAGCAGTATCCATCACCCCATCCAAGTGTAAACCACCAGTTAAAATAATTCCAGATATAATCGCTACAGCAGATCTGGTGAGTATAGGCATTCCTAAAATTTGTAATCCAAGATCGATTACCCCAAGGATACCCCCTACTATCAATCCTATCAAAGGAGCGAAACGAGCAATACCATTAAAATCCAAGTTCCAAGTATGGGGAATCGGTAAACAGGTGTAAAATGCAATTCCAGCACTGAGTTTTGTCAGAGTTTTCCTAATTACTTGGAGCAATATTTTTTACCACCCAAAATTTTCTGAGCTTGGCTTCTTGTTGTTAACTATAGTATCAAAAAAAATAATATTTGCTGCATTTGTTTCAAATCAAATTAACAACAATGGAGTAGACAAAATGAGTTTTGTATGGTAGAAATTTAATATTGGGAAAATAGTTTTGTATAGACCTGAAAGATTTCCAGGATACATACATAGTTAAATATATATACTCATAGAATGTATAAAAAAATTTAACTATAGATTAAGAGTCTGAAACTCTTACTCCAGATGAGCTGTTGTTAGATAAATTGTTCCCTTTTACATAAGATTTTGTGCATATTCCAAACCAGATTACTATATTATTGGTTCATACTCCAAGAAACTATGCCAGAATTGGAACAAGAATAGCACTATCTAAATAACTCAGAATAAAAAAAAACTGTTCTGATAAATTTCTATCAAATTCAGAGGCTTTTGCTATATGAGTTCCAATAATTTTGACCAGAGAGTATCTGCTCCTTGCATAATTGACATTGGCATAGTTGTCAATAAACGTGATATGCAAAGACTGTTGATAGATTTAGGTAGAGTCCGCTATATCCATACTCAAGATGGCCAGATTCAAAGCCGGGGTGAAGGATACATACTAGAAGTATTTGCGGATTGTCAACGGTCAACTTTAGTTGCTAATCATTCAATATACCTAAATGTGCTTAGTTTTGATTACCTAGAACTTGGACAATCATCAAAGAAAGAAACATACTTTGATTTAATTACTGAAGGACGTCAGTTAAGACTAATTCCTCTGTCAAACCCTCTTCAAGAAGAAACTACTAGAAATATAAATGCTGCAGCCTTTGACGCAGTAATGGATCAAGTTTTGTCATCTAATTGGGATATGCAGTTTGATGATGATGATTGCCCCTTTTAAGCAGAAAGGAAAAAAATAGGGAATGAGGCAAACCATATAAATTGTTTGTTCTCAGTTTCGAGAAAACAGTTAGAATTTTTTAATTGCCAATACCTAACTATCATGTCCCAAAACTTTTCCTTTCATTTTCAGGCTTGTTGTAGCAACACAAAAGCTCGTGCAGGTGTTTTTTTGACTCCTCATGGTAGTGTAGATACACCTAGATTTATGCCTGTGGGGACTTTAGCAACTGTCAAAACTCTCACACCTACTCAGTTAGAGAAAGCGGGTGCTCAGATGATCTTGGCAAATACTTATCATCTTCACTTACAACCAGGAGAAAGTATTATAGCTGGTGCTGGTGGACTACATAAGTTTATGGCCTGGAGTGGGCCAATATTAACTGATTCTGGGGGCTTCCAAGTATTTAGTTTAGGAGAAATCCGAACTATTAGTGAAACAGGTGTTAAATTTCGCTCACCTCGTGATGGTAGTATTATTGATATAACTCCAGAGCGTTCGATCCAAATTCAGAATGAATTGGGAGCTGATGTGATTATGGCTTTTGATGAATGTCCACCTTACCCAGCGAGTAGGGAAGAGGTGGAGTTGGCAACAAATCGTACTTATCGATGGTTGAAGCGTTGTATTGAGGCTCATCAGCGTCAGGATCAGGCTTTGTTTGGTATTGTTCAAGGTGGTGTTTATCCCGATCTGCGTTCTGTAGCAGCAAGGCAGTTGGTAGATTTGGATTTACCGGGTTATGCTATTGGTGGAGTGAGTGTGGGAGAGCCTGGTGAGCTAATAGATGATATAGTTAAAGTAACGGCTCCTTTATTACCAGAAGATAAACCTCGTTATTTGATGGGAGTTGGCACTTATCGAGAAATGGTAAGAGCGATCGCTTCTGGCATAGATTTATTTGATTGTGTAATTCCGACTCGTTTAGGACGACATGGGGTGGCTTTGGTTAGAGGGGAGAGGTGGAATTTGAAAAATGCTAAGTTTCGAGAAGACTATACCCCTCTTGATGAATCTTGCCCTTGTTATTGTTGTCAAAATTTTAGTCGAGCTTATCTAGCTCATTTGGTAAGAGCGAAGGAGTCTTTAGGTTATACTCTATTGTCTCTTCATAATGTCACAGAATTAATTCGCTTTACTCAGCGGATTCGAGATGCTATTTTGGGCGATCGCTTTACTACGGAGTTTGCTGGTTGGCTTTGAAAAACAATTAATAATTAATAATTAATAATTAATTATTATTAGGGTTTGCTGAAAAAGTCTGATACTCAGGGGAGGGGAAAGGTACTAGCATTTTGAGACGACAAAGATCTACAAATCTTGCACTTTTTCAGAATAAAAAAACCTGGAGACCCTTAGTAGTTCTCAATAATAGAGAAAAATAGGATGTTGAAGCGCGATCGCGTAACGTACCCAAACCATCAAAAATAAAAGATGTCTAAATAGGGCTTGCTGATTAAATCTAAAAGTATTGACAGATAAAGGTTTTAGCATTTTTTTGTCTAAAAAAGTGCCAGCTTTTCAGCGGAAAAAGCTCAAAAAGCTAGTATTTTGGGATGATGGTGGCAGAAAAATCATTCTTACAAAACGCCCGCTCCTACCTCTTCGCTCATTCCCCGTTCCTCCTGTCTCCTACCCCTACTAAAAGACTTTTTCAGCAAACCCTAAATATTGATATTTTAACATATTTTTTGTATAATCTACTGGTTTTAGTTTTCCTACGGAATGCTACGAAACATCCCGACATTCCGTTACCGGAGAGCGCAAGTCCTCAAGTTAACGATCAAATTAAATGAAAACTGTTGTAATTACTGGAATTTCAGGCACTTTGGGTAGTGCGATGGGTAAAGTTTATAAGTCACGGGGATGGCGGGTTGTTGGTGTGACTCGTCAACCTAGTTTAGAGGGAGATTTTTTTGATGAGTTGTTTGTTTCTCCCCAGAAAACTATTGAGGATGCCAGAAAACTATTTGAGTATGACCCGGATGTGGTGATTTTGAATGCTGGTCAAATTGAGACGGAAGTAGGAGAGGGTGGAATTCCCATAGTTGAGTTGGTAGAGTCGATGAATCGGGTGAATTATACTTGGCCTGCGGTTGTAGGTGCTGAAGCAGCTAAGTTACCCCGGAGTAGACCTTTGGATGTGATTGCTATTGGGTCAATTGCTGATGGAAGTCCTTCTTGTTTCGGACCTGTTTATCATTCTGGCAAAATTGCCTTGCATTATTACTGGTCTGGTGTTGGGCCAATTGTTTATCATTCCAGTAAAAATATGATTCGCCTGCGGTTGTATCGCCCTGGTGCTATTTCTGGTAAGTTTGCTTGGGCACCAGTGAATCGTTTGAATGATAAAGCTTATAAGATTCGAGCTAATCGAGTTAATTCTGCTCCCTCTGGGGATAAGGTGGCTGAGAAAATTGTGAATTGGATTGAGAATAGTAAGGAATGGGTGGGAACTTATGATGAACCTTTGGGATTTAAGATTTTTAAGTATTTGTTTGCTTTATTCCCCAACTTTTTCTACAGATTACAATTGTATGGTTGGCCTAAAGGGAGTAAGTTTGTTTGATTATTAGGCGTTGCAAAAATGCGGGATGATTTTAATAGTTTTGTAGTTTTGTGGAATGGGTATCTTGCCCGTTCCCCTTTTTAGAGAGTTAGATAGAAAACTAGAGATTTAAAACTTTTTCATTATCAATTATCCATGATCAATTATCCATTATTATCTAGCCAGTTTTCCAAGTCTGCTATTGTTGCTAAATCAAAAATTTCATCACCTAAAATATCTAATTTTTCCAAAGATAATTGCTCTATCTGAGTCTGAACTTCTGGAGCTATTTCGCCAAACTTGCGACGAATTTGACGTTTAACTAATATTCCAATTCCTTCCTTTCTGGCTAAACTAATTTGTCCTTTCTTATCTCTAATCAACTTTTCCTGTTGCTCTAATTCCTCTAATTCTGCATTGTTTAAGTTCGCTTTATTCGCTATATTTAATGCTGCTTCTATTTCTGATACTGATTCCAATGATTCTGGTATTACTTCTAAACTTGGAGCCGATTTAATAAAATATATCCATTTATCGCTTAAGGTTTCTAACGCTGACAATTCTTTATTAAATTTGGGTAATTCTACAAACATTAATGTTAATTCATCTTGGTAATTAAACAATTCTGTTTCTTCTTTAAACCTGAATTTGGTAATCATTTTATCATTTTCTTTGTGGGTTTAATACCCCACCGTCTACACGGTGTTCAAAATT
>NZ_RCBY01000090.1 GCF_003838195.1 Okeania hirsuta | reverse complement strand
ACTTTGTTGACGGGGACTTAGAAACCCCGTCCGTCTACACGGCGGGGTAGTTCATGTTATGTCGGTATACCTTCTACTATTCTTTAACCTCCATAAGATTCTGGATTTTTGTTAAACCGACACTCTAGGCTATTTCCCCTAGAAACGAATCGCACATTGCTGGCCACTACAGCTACCACTGGTTCATCTAAAAATTCTGCTTGACCACACTGACTACAAACAGAAGGTTGCAATATTTCTATTCTGTCTATTCTGGAAAACCCTTTACGAGTCTTACTATGATGGCCTATTTGTCCTCCTGGTCGTCTCTTCTTTTCTTCGGAACTGGGAGACTCTTGTTTTGGCTTGGCTTTTTCCGATTTTTTCAGTAGATCGGTTGATGGGGGTTTCGAGGAGTTCTTACTGTCTAGGTTTTGACTCTGTTCTAATTTATCAATTTGTTTTTGCAGTTTCTCGATTAGTTTCTGTTGAGTCAATAACATTTCTACCAGTTCTTCTTTTGACAACTGGTTGAGGCGTTTACGATTTACTGGGGGCTGTGATTGACTCATGCTTTGACTTTACCCTAGTGCAGGATGGCAGAAATAACTAACCAGTTACAAAATCCTAAAAGCCTTACCAATAAATACTTTTGACTTTTGACTTCCGCGTAGCTGCACTAGTTTGTTTTTTTGTCAAGCGAACCAATATTCTTGAATTTCCCTTCTGAGAATCCACACTACGATCACGCTATGACCTGAATCCTTACCTTAGATATAACACTATACATAGTATTTATAGCAACTTTTTGTGCTACATTATGATTATAAAACTAGAGGGCATAATTTTAACAAATAAAAACTTGCTTACTTCTATTTCTATCAAAGGTGTGATGAATAAATTTAAAACTTTGAGTAATGATAGTTTTGATAATTATTAATTCAAACTTCAGCAGCAAGTACAAAAAATAAAATTCTATACCATCAAAACTAATATGCTTATTGAAGTTCGAGCATTCAAGTAATGAGGTAAAAATCAAGAAAAAATATTCCTAAAACCGATGTTCTCCAAGCTCACACCTAGAACCTGTATAGCAAATCTTATCTAAAAAATATTTATAATAATTTTTTTGACAGAAGAGTAAAAATTTAATCATGTTAGACTAAAGTACAGGTATGAATGATTTAAAAATTATTCAGTTCCTATCTTAATATTAATTAACAAACTGAGCTTGAATTATTTAAAAGCCTTAATAGTAAAGAGCATCTAAATATTTAATTAAAGCGTTATGACATCTGCATCTCCAAACCAAATAGCAACAGAGTACACAATCCCAAAAAAAGAGGATGTGGAAGTTATAGAGGGTCCTAACAATCAGGTGTCTCACCCTCAAAGCTACTCTGATAACAATAATACTTATAATAGTCCAGAAAATAATCGTCATAATAGGAATAACCCCAAAAGTAATTCAAGAGTCAACGAAAGTAGTGCATTAGTTCATCCTGGGTCTAGCTTTTTAAGCTATCTAGCTGCCATAACAAAAGAAAACTTTGTCGAAGGAGTTAAAGATGTTGAAGAAAAGCTAAAGACAGTTAATCGCACTTTGGGGATGCTCAATAATTTGTTAGAGGCTCAAGGATTTGATGCAATTCTACATGAAATGTTGCGCTCAATTACTCTCAAAACAGGAGAATTATTGAACGCAGACCGGACAACAATTTGGTTATTAGATGAAGAAAAAAGTGAACTTTGGTCAACAGTAGCTAAAGGAGCTGATGGAAAACTATTAGAGTTAAGAATTTCAGCCAATGTAGGAATAGCAGGAGAATCAGCTCAAGAGAAAAAAGTAATCAACATACCCTACGATTTCTATAACGATCCACGTTCAGCTTCAGCCCAAAAATTTGACAAACAGAATGGATATCGTACCTATACTATGGTAGTAATGCCATTACTGCAAGAAGAAACAGGGGATTTAATCGCAGTTGTCCAACTCCTCAACAAGTTAAAACAAGGCCACGAACAATATGAACAACTAGGAGAAAAAATAGATAAAAAGGGATTTACTGAAGAAGATGAAAGAGTATTTCGTGAATTTGCCCCTTCCATTAGTCTAATTCTAGAATCTTCTAAGTCATTTTATTCAGCAACTCAAAGACAGAGAGCAGCAGAAGCTTTAATGAAAGCTGTAGACTCCCTCAGCAAAAGTAGTCTAGACTTAGAAGATACTCTGGGAAAAGTCATGGAGCAGGCCAAGGAACTTATGAACGCAGACCGCAGTACCTTGTGGCTCATAGATAACGATAAAAATCAACTATGGACAAAAATCCCGATTAATGGACAGCTAATAGAAATCAGGATTGCTAAAGATAAAGGCTTTGCTGGTATGGTTGCAAAATCTGGCCAACCACTACTCATTCCTTTTGACGTTTATAAAGATACCCACTCAGTTACAGCCAAGGAAACAGATGAAAAAACAGGTTATCGTACCTGTAGTTTGTTGTGTATGCCTGTTTTTAATGCTGACAATGAATTAATTGGTGTAACTCAGCTAATTAATAAAAAGAAACAGGGAGATTATCCACCATATAACCATGCAAACTGGCCTGAAGCACCAGAGCAGTGGAAAGCTAGTTTTAATCGCAACGATTTAGAATTTATGAGGGCCTTTAATATTCAAGCAGGTGTAGCCCTCCAAAATGCTAAATTATTTGATACAGTCAAACAAGAGCAACAAAGACAAAGGGATATTCTACGGAGTCTGACCAACGGGGTAATATCTACGGATCAAAAAGGCAAAGTTATTGCGACAAATGAAAGTGCTAGACATTTACTAGGAATCAGTGACACAGAGATACTAGAAGGTAAGTCTGTAAGTGAATTAGTACGTCTCAAGGAAGGTGAGTTTTCTAAGTGGTTAGATTTAGCCCTTTCTCCGAATTATAGCAAAGAGTACCAACAGTATTATCCAGATCGAACTTTGTTACCTTTGGGAAATTTGCCTCCTCAAAGTATTAATCTGTCAATTAACTCTATGATTGATGTTTGTGACCCTAAGAAAGTTAATGGCGTTTTAGTAGTGATGGAGGATATTAGTGGAGAAAAACAAGTGAAAAACTTGATGTATCGCTACATGACACCAGAAGTTGCAGAACAATTATTAGCAAGTGGTGATACTGGTTTAGGAGGAAAACGTCAACAGGTATCTGTGCTTTTCAGTGATATTCGTAGCTACACTACTTTGACAGAAGGCATGGAAGCTGAACAGGTTGTCACGATGCTGAACGAATACTTTGAAGAGATGGTAGATGCTGTATTCAAATACAAAGGTACTCTTGACAAATATATAGGAGATGCCATTATGGCAGTATTTGGTTCTCCAGCTCCTCTAGAACATCATCCTTTGTGTGCTATGCAAAGTGCTGTAGAAATGCGTCAACGCCTGAAAATCTTCAATAGAGACCGTGTAGTTAAGAAAAAAATGTCTATTAGAATTGGTATGGGCATTCACTCAGACGAAGTGGTTAGTGGTAATATTGGCTCTAGTAAGCGTATGGAGCTAACTTCTATTGGAGATGGTGTTAATCTAGCTTCTCGCCTTGAAGGTACAAGCAAGCAGTATGGTACAGATTTGGTCATCAGTGATAATACTTATCAACCTTACAAAGATATGCTTTGGGTTCGGGAACTAGACCTAATTACTGTGAAGGGAAAAAGTAAGCCTGTTAGAATATATGAACTGTTAGGCTTTAAGGAAGGGGATCTGAAGCAAGAGCTAACGGAGAAACAACACCATATAGTTGAACATTATCATCAAGGACGAGAGTATTACTTAAGACCATCCAAAGAAAAAAATTTAACAGACCTCTCTATAAAAGAAGCTTTTGCACTAGCTGAAGCTGAATTTAAAGAAGTATTGAAAATCGATCCAAACAACAAAGCTGCTAAGTTGCACCGCGATCGTTGTCAGCTATTTCAGGCCGAGCTTCCTCCAAAAAATTGGGATGGAGTCTGGAATTTAACTGAAAAGTAAACAATATCTATCTAAATAAGAATAGAATGTTAACTCTCATTTTGAAAAAAAACTAGCCCTAGTTATGACTAATTTAAATTCCCACTACTCAGATACTGAGTGGATAGAGCAGATTCATCAATTATTATTTGAGATTGTCCGTACTTCCTTGTCGGATAAGCCTAAACTACCAGAAAATCTTGCAGAAAAAGCTCTACCACTAGCACAGAAAGCAAAAATTATTCAAGAAAAAGCTGATGGCCAAGTTATTCCTCCAGATTCATTAGAATGGGTAGAAAAAGTCCGTCAACTTTTGTTGGATTTATCTCGTGCTTCTTTGGCAGATATACCTAGACTACCTGTAAGTATGGGTCAAAGATCTCTGGTACTGGCACAAACAGCTAAAGAGATTAAGGACAAAGTTGTTGAAAAAAAATCGTAGTTCTTAACAATCAAAGTTTAGGGCTATTCCCAAGAAATCATAATACAGCTTGTATTGCTACTAACAATTTTAAGTTTTTTAGAAGCTTTCTCAATATGGAATCAGATAGTCAACCTGCCAGTTACTCAGACGATGAACCTCCTCAAAGAATTGCAAATATTTTGGGAACAGCGATCGCTGTTCTGACTCTGGCCTTGCCTTTATTGGCCATTAGTCGTTATTCTCATCGTAATATAAATGTGATTCCTCAAACCTCTTATGAATTGTCTGGGTATGAATGATTTCCAACCAAATTTCTAAGAACTTTAGTTTCAATTTTTATCAATTTTTCAAGAATACTGCGACGCGGTAGATTTTTTCATAAAGCAGTAGGCAGGATGATCCATGAGGAAATTTATAGTTGATCTTTGTATTATTTTCGATTATAAATTTTTTCCTCTAAAACCTACCTAAAAGTCAACTTTATGGTTGATTGAGACTTGAATATATAGTCATTTAACTTTAGATTGAGACAAAGCTTTCTTGCTATGAGGGAGTTTCAGACGAAAAAACGTCTCATTTTTAAGTTAAACTACTATAATTTTCATCTGTACACATGTACTATTTATATTTAATTAGGGTTTGCTGAAAAAGTCTTTTGGCAGGGGTAGGAGTCAGGAGGGATAGGGAATTTAGAGGAGGTGGTTGGATATATTTATCCCTTTATTTTTTTTGCCATAGTTAGCCAAAAATTGTAACTTTTTGGCCACTTAACCTTAAAAAATTGCACTTTTTTTTCGCTCTAAAAATGCTAAAACCTTTATCTGTAAATGCTTTTATATTTAATCAGCAAGCCCTAATTAAGTAGTAATAATAAATAACTGATTAACCGAAAATAGACTGTATTAATTTAAACAATGTAATATAAATAAAATATTCAATAATTTGAAGCTACTACAACTCGCTTACGTCCCTCATACTTAGCCTGATAAAGAGCAAAATCAGCAGTTTGAATGACCTTTTCCCCTGTTTTGCCATGCTTAGGAAAGCAAGCAACTCCCAAATAAATAGTAATATAACTTAGCAGTATACCATCATATTCTACACATAATTGTTGGATTTTTTTCCGTATTTGTTCAGCTCTTCACTTGGTATTTTCTAAAGAACTTCCTGGTAATATCATAATCAATTCTTCCCCACCATAACGACAAGCTATATAATAATCTCGAACTTTCTATTTTAAAAAAGAGCCTAAATTTTTGAGAATAATATCTCCAGCAGCATGACCAAATTCATCATTAAAACTTTTAAAATAATCTACATCAATCATAATTATACCAATAGGCTTTTCAGTCTCTTGTGAGGCAATGGGCACTCGGTGTGAGGGAACAGGGAATGAGAAACACCGAAGCAAGAAAATTATCACGAATGATTTAGAATTGCTATAAATTAGATTTGAGTTATCTTATGTTCAGAAAAACTAAGATACTTAACCATAATTAAAATTGGCAATATTTGCAGTTAAAATTTGAGTATATAACTAACAGGCTATCAGACTTAATCTCAACACCACAGGCTAAATTTACCTGCGAAATTAGTCTATAAAGAAATTAGTCTATAAAAAAGAGCTACTTGCACTAAGAGGTGATTGATTAACTGAGCTGTTTGCGCAGCATTCCGCAGGAAAACTCTTATGCTATCTAGGTCTCATCAATTTATACTTTACTGGCCTACAATCGGTAAAAACTTTGTCCTGTCAGAAATTCAGCCTCTTAATATTTACTTTATAAATCAGCTCTAAGATAGAATTCAGCTACTAATAGTTATTTTGCTCAACTATATAATTATCTAAAACTTCTAGTAAATCTTCAATACTAGCATTATGATCTAGAAAAGAAAACAAATGTTTATAGCTAAGTCTACCTTGTTTATCTAATACAAATTGTCCTGGAAGAGGTGCTCCCAAAGCTTGACCGACTTGATAATTTTTAAATACCTGACAACTAGAATCACTGAGTAAAGGCATTTTTAAACTTAGATCGCTCACAACAGTCTTACTTTGTTCCCTATCTGTACTCGTAATCATTAATATTTCTATTCCCCGCTCTAAAAATTTTTCATAATTATTATTTAAAGCTAAGATATGAGGAAAACAAAATGGACAATACTGTTTCTCAGTAAAGATACGAGTCAAAGCAAGTATGACAGGTTTTAACCCCCAATAGTCTGATAAACGAACTAATTTACCATTTGTGATATCTGGCAATTCAAAATCTGGTGTTCTTTTTCCGTTATCCAAACTATTAATAGGTGGAATAGGTAATAAATTTTGAACAAAACGTTGATTTATTAAACCTCTAAAATCATAGGAAGTTAGCATAATCTTGATATAATTTAAAAGTTAAAATTCAAAACTTTAATGTGTTTAAATCTCCTCTAAATTTACAACTCCAACACTTTTAGAGCTAGAATATATATGAAAGTGTTAGAGTTGACATTTTTTTTAATTATTAGGTACTTTATAGACTGCTTAAATCAATTTATTTAATAGCTGCAAAGAATTCCTTAGATTTGATTGGGTCGGGATTCATAGTTTTATCTCCTGGTTTCCAACCTGCAGGGCAAACTTCATCTGGGTTAGCCTGTACATACTGAATAGCTTGTAGAGTACGTAAGGTTTCATCCACGTTACGACCAAAAGCAAGATTATTAATTGTGGCGTGTTGAATAGTACCTTCTCTATCAATAATGAACAAACCCCGCAGAGCAATACCTGCTTCTGGGTCTAAGACGTTATAGGCAGAACTAATCTCTTTCTTAATGTCAGATAATAGCGGATAGTTAAGGTCTCCAACTCCACCAGACTTACGATCTGTTTGAATCCAAGCTAAATGCGAAAATTCACTATCTACTGAAACTCCTAGAATTTCTGTGTTAAGTGATTCAAACTCTTTGTAGCGATCGCTAAATGCCGTAATTTCTGTTGGACAAACAAAAGTAAAGTCCAGGGGATAGAAGAATAAAACTATATACTTACCACGATAATCAGACAGTTTAATTGTCTCGAATTCCTGATCCACTACACCTGTAGCAGTGAAATCCGGGGCTTCCTGGCCTACACGCAGGCATTCCTCTGTCATGATTTAATTCTCCTTAAAATAACTTGTTGACACTCAAAACTCAAAGAAAACTTATGGTTTGAGATTCTTTATTCTTCAATCTTACCTCTTCATACTAGACCTTAAGTACAAACAAAACCATAGAATGTCTCCTTTCGGACATAGCTAGACCAACTTAGCAGCTCGAATATTTTCAGACTTGGTTTCTCATTCCATATTGGATTGACCAGTAAGGATCGATCAACTATTTTAGTTTTTTAAAGTTTAGTTCTAAGGGTATATAAAGATATTATCAGTCATATATGTTATAGTCATCAGTTAATGTTTTTAATATCTGATTTATAAAGTAAATATTAAGAGGCTGAATTTCTCGCTATACTTAGGTTTTGCTAGTTATCGTCCTGTAGACCCAAATTCCTGAAAGCTTGGTAATGCAATACTTTTAGCTAAGTTTATAAATCAGCTCTAATAGGTTCTTAATTGACCTCCACTATTTCAGTTATCAGTTAACTTTTTCCAACTCCAGTTGATGGTAAAAATTGAACCGGAACTCAACTCAGGCCTATTGAGATTTTGTATTCCCTGTGTCCTCACAGGAGTAAAGATTCCCTTTCTGGGTCGATTGGATATAGCGTTTTTGCGCTGCACAAAGCTTCCCGTAGGCAAAGGAACGTTGATATCCCTCGATAGCTTGTCTAGCTTCTTATAGAGGAGCTAACCTGCTTCGCCGATCCAGGGTATACCGCTGTTCCCATATCCATTGTTTCCTTAGTTCCAATTGGGATATATAGTCATTTCAGATAAGAATGAAACACTTTTTCGGCTGAAACTCTTTCAATGCAAGAAACGCTTATCTCAATCTCAACTGAAATGACTATACAATTTAAATGCCGAACCACTATACTAATAACTGTTTAACTCCCCAATCATACACCTACTTCCTCCTTTGGAAGCTAACGATTCAATAAATAACCAAATACTTTAACTTAAACGCCAGTTGTTGACTAAGGTTAGACTATCGTGATCTATTGCAATAAATCAAAAAAAAATTACTTATTTATATATATGGCTCAGGCGGGATTTGAACCTGCGACCTTGGGCTTATGAGTCCCCTGCTCTAACCACTGAGCTACTGAGCCTAAATTTTTAACCATTCATAATCATAGCACAGAATATTGTAATTTATTCAATCCTTTACTATTTTTTTCTTAAAAAAACCAAACTAGATTTAATTTGCGCCCTAAATTTATTTATATCCCTGTCCCCATTTTAACTTACAAGAATGGGGATATTAACATTTTTCAAGTTGGAGACGTTGTACTGAAAATAGGAAGATTTTCAGATGGGATTAGGGAGTTAGAATAAGTTCTGAGTACTAGGAGGTCTTGATTTGTTCCCATTACATATTTACATGTGTTGGGATAAAAATAACTGTACTATATAAAATCATCCCAATTTTGGCACTCCACGGCATAAATCAGCGTGGATTTGTGACTAGGAGTTGTAAATCGGGTAAAAACCACGATTTTCACATTGCTTTAACTAAATTGTCAGTAGCATACCGTAGTACGTATACACCAGTAATTCACTAGGGGGCATCAATTGCCACTACTCTCTCCGGCCAAAATACCATTGAGGCTACCTTTGAAATTTTTAGTTAATTATAACACATTTTTTTGACTACTGATAAAAATCCTTTGAGTCCTTTGCATCCAGCTGTTCAAACTGGCACTTTTCCGACTTACCGAAATTTTACGATGATTATGCAATACCTAACCTAATGATATGCCACTCCCGAACGTAAAAGAGCCATTGGATTAACAGCTCCATTTCCTGTTGGATGAATTTCAAAATGTAAGTGTGGGCCAGTACTACGTCCAGTGCTTCCCATTTTAGCAATTAGTTCACCCTGAGCAACTTTTTGACCTTCTCTCACAAGAATTTGACTGTTATGAGCATAGACTGTCAGACTACCATTGGGATGCTTAATTTCCACTAAGTTACCATACCCTCCGCTATTCCAATTAGCATAGGTGACAACACCAGGAGCAGCAGCAACAATAGGAGTACCAGTAGGTGCTGCTATATCAATACCACGGTGCATTCTTCCCCACCGCCAACCATAACCAGATGTTAGAGTACCCTTACTAGGCCATGTATACCCAGTAAATTGCATTGAACCACCAGGTAAATAGGTATCAGCTTTACCCAAAGGTGGCAAGTCTGGAGAAACCATTTTTCCTAGTGAAGGATTATTCAGAATCTCATTAAAGTTAGCTCCTGTTGGTGATGTGGCCATGAATGATGACCCTTGAGATTGACTAATTTCTCTTTCTAGGGGTAGTTCTTTAACAACTGTAGCAGGATTTCTGATTTCAGGTCTGTTAGTTCCCATTTCTTCAGACCATTGTGTGGTCTGGCTGCTACTTACTTCTTCCTGATAAGTTGGTTGTAAGTACCTACTACTATTGTTCTCAGTCAGAATTTGAGAATTATTCGGTAAATTCTGTTGTGAAGACGACGGCTCAGGCACTGGAATATTTATTGCTTCTGAGGTTATTATTTGAGAATCTTCAAGTTCTTTTTGATTATTATATTCCTCTCTTAGCCTGCTTATTTCTGACCTTAAACGGTTAGCATAAGGATTGTTTTGACCTTCAGATTTTGCTGTTGGTAGTAACTCATCACTCTCAGTATTTATGTCCACTGGTAGTGGTTGAACGGGTTGACTATTACTAAAAGAATTTTGTCTAGATTCCCTTGCACCTAGATTATCAGGCCATACTTTATTAACTAAGGGATTTTTAGGGCTATCTGTAACAACCAACTGTGTTAAAGTTGAAAATTCTTTTGGTTTCTTGTGTATTTGATGTTCTTGATCGTTTAGACCTTCAGACCAAGAAACTAGTTGTACACTTCTCTGTGGTGCAACTTCAGCTCCAGTCAAACTTGGTACGCTGTACGATAAATAATTAGATTTTATATTAGGAAGCTTGGCTTCAGGAATATTGAATTGGTTAGCTGTAGTTTCCAAAGAAGGTTGACTAAATTCCTCTTTTGTAGAATTGCTACTGGTAGAACTTACCAGTTTTAATGATTCAGAAAATGGTTGCTGAGGAATTTTAAGTAATTTAGCTGCTTCAATTACGTCTAGATTTTTGATATTATTAGCTCTAGCTAATACTTCGACAGATACATTGTTTTCCTTGGCAATTAAACTTAGCGTGTCTCCCACACGCACCTTATATACCAATGAAACTGGTGTAGATGTCATCTCAGAATCAATAACCACTGCCCCCTGTAGTTTAGTCCCTTGAGCCTTGATTGACTCTTGAGCAATATCTATTTGACTATCACCTACTTGTTTAGCTGTGGGACTATTGTCTGATTCAGAGGATGTGGCCATCTGTAGAGCTGGTTCTTCAACAACTAAATTTTCTGATTTGCCATTTCTATTTTCTAGGAATTTTTCCTTTGATTTATCAAATGACTTTCCTACGGGATCAGAAATATACTGCTCATACCTCAACTCCAGCGAACTTTTTGTCGAGAGGTTTTCTGGTTTTTGGACAGGATTAATTTCTACTTTTAATCGGTCAATTAGCTTACTATTACTGCCTATTGGCTCCTTGTCCTGCACTTTAGCCAGAAGTCCTAGAGGAGGCAACTCATTAGTTTCTAATTTATTAATTTTCGGTTCAGAAAAAACTAAAGTCTCTTTCTCTTGTTCAGATTTTCTGGCTTTAGTCTGGCTATATTTGTGTTGAAGTTCTATAGGAAAAAAGGATTTTTCTCCTAGTGTATGTTCTGAGGGCAGGACAGTCTCAGGTTGAGTTGCTTCAACTTCAGAATCAGTATTTTCTTCTACCTCTACATACCCTTGGGTTAATTTCTGAAGTAGTAGACCTTTTGACCTACTAACTCCAGTAACATTTAACTCTCTAGTTGAAAGTTCATGTTTGTTAGTGTCCACTCCAGGAAGTTCGGCTGCGACTGCGATATTGCCTTTCCCAGACAACAGGATGCCTGATGCACCCATAGTGGTTGAAATGGCAGCAAGTCCAATCATGGCAGCAGCGGAAGAAGTTTTTTTGCTACCAACTATACTTATTTGTTTTGACTGATCAATAGTTGCTTCTGTGTGAAGTTCACAGATAGCGGCAGATTTTCCTTTACTTGGAAATGTTCGTTTCAAAGAACGACCTCCTATCGACAAGGGTTTAACTATCCTTAATTAATTTTTCTTTGTCAATGACATAATTCACTCTATTTTAGAGATCAAGATCACTGACAAACATCAAACTTAGGATAGGGTATCTTGGTTTCATAAAAAAAGCAAGGATAATTTTAATTTGATTTTTATTTAATGGCCAAAAATAGCACAAAAAAAGTAACTAACTTTTAAGGCACTAAATATTACAACATTCTTGCTCGTAGTTTATTTTTGCCATGTTATTTGGAAATAATCCAATTGTATTTTTCTCTGAATTATTTAGTCCTTTAGTAAATACCCTCTAGACGAACAAAAGGATTTCAGGAGAAAATATCATCTAAATTTTGGTATACACTAACTTGGCAGTTGTGGCAATTATTAGATATATAGAAATTTCTTATATATAGATAGATATAGAATTACAGACTGTATGCGTCATACTTATACAGAGCAAAATGACCCATTAAATACTTATAATTGGAATATTTAAGAAGTTAAAGATTTTTGAGCGATCAAAACTATATTTAGTGTGGCAGTATAGTTTTAATTAGGGATATATGATGTTTTTCATCATTAATATACATATCTGTAAATAGTAAATAAAGATTATAGATGTATAGATATTATCAGAATAATGATTTTAACTCAGATAATCCAATTGACGCCTGGCTTCAAATAAACCCAAGGCAGCACTAACAGAAAGATTTAAACTACGAACCTTTGGCTGTGTCATTGGTATATAGAGAGTTGCTACACAATACTCTAGGACATCTTGTGGTAGTCCATTAGTTTCTGAACCAAACAATAGCCAATCATTTGTTTGGTATTGAAATTTAGTATAATTAGAAGCTCCCTTTGCACTAAAACCTACCAGTCTTCCACCTCGTTGCTGATGATAGGTTTGAAACTCTTTGAAGTTATCGTGGTCATATAGTTTAACATAAGGCCAGTAATCTAAACCTGCCCGTTTCAAATAGCGATCGCTAATTTCAAAACCCAAAGGTTTTACTAGATGTAATTCTGTATTAGTAGCAGCACAAGTACGAGCAACATTTCCTGTATTTGGGGGAATTTGCGGATATACTAGAACAATTTGAGGCATTAAATCAATTTATTTTGATATTGAGAACATTAAAGTTGTTAGCTAGAAGATCCTACCTTTAAGTTTTAGGATTTCTCTGAAAATTCAATAATTCAATACAATATAGGTATAATAAAAACTTAACTATATGCCTAATATAGCAATTAGGTTTTTCTCCCCTAATCTTATCTTAGTTTTGTTAGTTTTACTTTCTAGGCTAGTGTCGTGCCTCACCGTTCTGATCCTAGAAACACTATATTTTGATTTCCTAGTTCGGTAGTCTTGCATGATAATGATGAGGATATATAATATATTTTTTAATTTCTCCCACACTCCCGGTACCCGGTACTCCCCATCTCCCCATCTCCCCACGCTCCTGGTGCTTCCTTTGCCACTACCCCTAGTTCAGAAAAAAATTTTGATATAGTAGAAGTTATAACAATTCAAATAAAGAATGCTATTTACCTTAATTCCTGACTCTTAATCAATTTTCTCATGTATAAATGCTATATTTAGTTACCATTTCATCTCCCCATTACAAGGAAAGGATATGTAGCAAAACTTTTGAGATTTGGTATAACTCCTGATTCCTGACTCCTTTCAACCTATGTAGCTGAACTAAATGAAATGGTATTAAGTTAGGCCACCATTGATTGACATAATTGATCTTCTAGCTCTTCTTCTTGTTGTGCCATCTCCAAAATTGCTGCTTTAATTACGCTCCGACTGTCAAGACTACTGTTATATTGATCTAACCATTTTTGTGCTGTATTGCCTTCCCGAATAATTTTTTTGATTGGAGAAAGAAAGCAACTAAAGCCAAGTTTTTTGGCATAAGGTAAAACCTGTTGATAAATTTCCTCAATCCAATTTTTCGCTAAAATAGTTCTACCATCTTGCCAATGGGAGAGTTGAGCTTCAAGGCTATGATGAGCTGCTGCTATTTCATTATTATCTGCTAAAGCGACTAAATCTTCCAAACGGTTAGTTGCAGATAAATTACTTTTTTCTAAGGGGTCGAGACTAGGATCGTCAAATAATTGCCATAAACGAGCTTCTAATAAAGCTACCAAGGCCAGCTGCATAACTGGGTTACTCACGAAGTCACAAATTCTTAATTCTAGACGATTAAGATTATAGGGACGGCGATCGCCATTAGGCCGCACAGAACACCAAAGATGGCGGACATTTTGCATAACACCTGTAGCAACTTTCTCTTCAGTCCATTTGATGAAATGACTATGACTTTCAAATAGAGGGACATAAGCTGGAGTTTTCGGAAAAGTAGTCCAACGAGTAGAGTGAAAGCCTGTAGCCTGGCCATCTATAAAAGGAGAAGAGGCACTTAGGGCTAAATATAAAGGGGCTTCCATTCGGATCAAGCGAATGGCTCGCATCAATAATTCTGGTTCACTAATACCAATATTTATATGAATACTGGTTGTAACGACTTTTGCACCGTAAGTTTGTTGTATATATGTGTGATATGGGTTGTTAGGGTCAGAGCGTTCAAAGGTATCACTACCTCCTAAAGATAAGGTACTTCCTGGAATTATTGTGTAATCCCCTAAAGTGTTTAAATAACTTCTCAATTTCAGTCTTGGCTTTACTAGAGCACATAAAAGTTGAGCGTAGCTACACAATGGTGCAGTTGTGTATTCTACATTTCTACTATCTGGCTCCCTAACAAACCCCTCTACTTTGGCCACAATTTGGTCTGACAGGCCAACAGTATTACCTTGGGGTGTGCCAGTGTACATTTCTACTTCAAATCCTTTCGATAGCAGCACAACAGGCTCCTAAATTTGGTTTATTTATATTTTTAATGGTATCAGTATATTTAACATCTTTGGTCTATGTCCTAGGGCTTAGATTATCAGGATATTATTACTTTATTGAAGTATAGCATTTACATTTTAACTGTGAGATATTGTAGATATTTAGGGTTTAAGAGACATCAAGTAATCAATTTATCATAAATTATTTAATATTCCTATATTATAACTAGTCTGAAAATACTGTAGATCAAAGCAGCTAAATATTTAATTATTTAATATATTTCTAACAGAGATATTTGAAGGATTTTCTTCTAATTAACTAGAGACTAAAATTCTAGAGGAAAAATTTATTCTTCCTCTTGCTGTTGAAATATATAATCAAAATCAAATTTTAAAGCTTTAATATGGCGAGCGATCAGAAAACCACACTTAGTAACTTTATCAGTCGTAAAAGTTGCTATTACTAAAGTCACTAACTTTTTTGGAGATAGTTCAGGTATTTGCACATAATAATCTCTTTTTGCAAAAAATATTCCTTTATCTTTAGGTACAATAATGCCATTAAGATGAGCGTGCTGAATTGGTTTTATATATGTTTTAATAAAATTATATTGATTTGTTTGAATACGAGCTAGTTTCTCATTTCAAATCCCAAAATATAGTTAAATATTTGATTTTTTTTTCTGTATTAATGACTCATTTTAATGCCAATTATAAATATTGTAGAGTTTGACAGCGTACATCTTGAGCAGAATGAATATAATATTGTCTAATATAATTTATGAGTACATTTTGATTGATTTTTGTTTGAGTACGAAACCGTCTTAGATATTTGTTCACCCTGTTAATCTTATCTATATCTTGTATCATGTTTACTGCTAAACCATCAGCTATATAATCATCTAAAAAATCTGCTTGTTTTTCTGGAGAATAACCACATAAAATATAAGAAAAAGATCAAACATAACAGCGTTGATGCCAAGGTAAACTAGCCGGCAATTGTTTAACTTTTTGGGTTAGTTTATTAAAGACACTGTCTTCATAATTGGGTTAATAAAATATATTTTGATATTTATTTTTGCGATTTTTCATTATTACTATTTTGATTTTTACGGATGTTAATATAATATTTTTTTATTATTGTGATTAAAATCACATTAGTGATTTTTTACTATCACAACCAATAGTAGATGTTAATCACTGACAAATCGAGATTAAATTACATATAATAGTTATTAAAAAAATTACTATCAAGGTTTGAAGTATATTGGTAATTAAATTATAATAACTATAATTTTTGAAAAGAATATTAACCATAATCGTCAATCACAGGACGGGACTATAATTTTATTTTTGTGATTTTATAGTTAAATCAAGCTATCTCGAATATAGAATGGTAAACTTAATGTGTCAATAGTAAATAACACAGAAATATGTGGCATTTACATTTTAGCTGTAAATATTATATTGACGAAAAAGCAGGAAAAAATGAAGTGTAGAGATTTTTTTTTATCATTGTAAATATCTTTTTTTTGCTAAATAACTTCAAAAATAAATATAGCAGTTTGTGTAAAATTTACAAAATATCATCAATATATACAGATTTTTTTACACTATTAAGCTGTAATACTTTGTTCTTTATTAGAAGCTTATAAGAGATTTTTGACAATTACATAACAAGAAAGTAATGTATAAAATCAATATTTAAAATATCAATATAAAATCAAATATTTGAGAGAAAAGTTGCAGGGTTCACAGAACTATTTGTAAAATAAAAGATGACAATCTAGTTTGAGATATGCAATGGAAAAACTATTACAAAATGATTAATAGATAATCTTCCACCTCAAACTTTGGATAGCATCTAAGTATTCAATCAATGTAGATATAGCAATCCTAAATCATTCGTGAGGATTTTATTGCTTAGGTGTTTCTCATTCCCTATTCCCTGTTCCCTGTTCTCTAAAAGCCTAGGAGATATCACAAATAAAATTGCTATATATTGAAACCTGAAATTAACTTTTTCACTATGGCTAAAAATAATAATAAGTAGTATAGAGGAATGAAAAAAAGAAAATGAAGTGAGATAATTTGTTGATGATGGTAAATAAAAAAGTGTATAAGTTCATTAAACTGAAATTCAGTGAAATAGAAAATTTAAATTAGGAGACTGCAGATGTTTAACTCCACAGAACTTTTAATTGATGCCTTCATAAAACGGCTGACTAATGGCTATCGTCATACTTATGGTGGATATAAAGCAGATTATGCTGATATTATTGCCTGGGCGGCCGGAATGGCATTAGAAAATATTGCTAATAGTGATGCCCTGTATCACAATGTAGAACATACTATTCTTGTAACTTTAGTGGGACAAGAAATTTTACGCGGGAAGCATATCCGTGAGGGCGGAGTTTCTTGTGAAGATTGGCTACACTACCACATTTCCTTACTTTGTCACGATATTGGATATGTCAAAGGTGTATGTCGTCAAGATAGAGGAGACTTAAGATTGTATGCTACAGGCATAGATGGTACCAGTGTATCTTTACCTAGAGGCGCTACGGATGCTAACCTAACTCCTTATCATGTTGACCGAGGTAAACTATTTATTGAGGAACGCTTTGGAGGTCATAAGTTAATTGATGCAGAAGTAATTAAGCGTAACATAGAACTGACTCGTTTTCCAGTACCAGCAGATGAAGATCATCAGGATAAGGAAAACTATCCTGGTTTGGTGAGGGCAGCAGATCTAATAGGTCAATTAAGCGACCCCCGTTATTTACAAAAAATTAGTGCCCTTTTCTATGAGTTTGAGGAAACAGGCCAGAATAAAATACTGGGATATCATAATCCAGGTGATTTACGTCGGGGCTATCCTAAGTTTTACTGGAATGTAGTTTATAGCTACGTTAAGGATGCGATCGCTTATCTAAATCTTACTCAACAAGGAAAACAGATAGTAGCGAACCTAAGTGCGAATGTTTTCCGAGTAGAACATGATAATGCTGTTGAAGAGGCTGTAGCTATCAGTTAGTTAGCGATCAAGGCAAAATTTATTACTATCTAGAGAAACCCGGTTTCTGCACCTGCTGACTGGGGATAATTAGTGCTCGAAAAACTTTATCCAAAATTCTAAGATGATATCTAGCTCCAAGCATTGGGCAAGGTGAGCAATGAGCATTGATTGGATAAATTTGAGACTAACAGCGATGGCGTTTATTACTAAAACAGTGATCGCTACTCCAGTTAGCATATCCCTATCCGTTCGAGTCAGTACATCGTTTGTCAGGATTTGTATTAAAGAAAAAAATCATACTGATAAACAGGTTTAACAGTAAAACCTTAGCAATGATAAGGCCATAACTCCAATGTCCTAGTTAATGCTACAAACCGCTAACTTTATTTCTATAGTCTAAGTTTTGATAAAAGTCTGGGTGCGACTCCACTAACACCATCGCTTTATTACTCCAGCTTGCAATCAACTCATCTATTGTTAAAAATTGAATACCTATAGAAGTCTCATGGTATCTTTGCACGCGATACGGGTTTTTGGCAAAGGAGTCAGGAGGACTTTCTCAGATCAAATCCGGTTAAACAGTTATAGAATGCTTAAGTCAGGAGGAGTCAGTCCTCAGTCCTCAGGAGGAGAGAGAATTACAAAGATGAGCGTAGTTATAACGATTGGAGAATTTTTTTATGTCCAATAAAACGGATTTGAGATCAGGATCTAGAGAAATAGAATAGGGAAAAAGGTGGAAATTTCCCTCCAGATTCACCATCTCCTCACACTCCCCACACTCCCCACACTCCCCCTATATTTTTAAATAGATTCCATAAGGGTTCTATAAATAGGTCGGCAACAACGTATTTTTTACCTCGCCTGCCGTACAAAATCACCCAGTGATTTCACTAACGCCAGATTTTTAGTAGATGTAGAAGGAAAGACCCTCAAACAATCCTCTGTAATAGATACCTTAACCTTAATTCCAATGGGCAATGCTACTTGTGGAGTTGTACGAGCAATTAATTCTTGTCCAGATTCAGTGCGTAAAGAATAACGAAATTCACGACCTAAAAATTGGCGATCGCGAATCACTACAGACCCGCCATCATCAGGTTTTAACATCAAATCTTCCTGACGAATCATTAACTCAACTCGATCAAATTCATCTAAGCTACCAATTTTTCCACAAAATAAATGATTATCTGTTAATTCAAAACCCCCAAGTTCCGTTTCCCACACCTGACCTTGACGACGTGCAGATAAAAAATTAGCCTGAGTTACAAATTCAGCCACAAACTGAGAAGCAGGTTCAGTATAAATATCTTCCGGAGTACCAAACTGTTCCACACATCCAGCTCGCATTACTGCCACCCGATCAGAAATAGCCATTGCCTCTTCTTGATCGTGAGTAACAAAAATTCCCGAAGCACCAGCATTTTTGAGAATATCTCGTAATTCTTGCCGTAATCTAATTCTGACTTGTACATCCAAATTACTCAAAGGTTCATCCAATAATACTAAAGCTGGATTTGGTGCCAAAGCACGCGCCAAAGCTACCCGTTGCTGTTGACCCCCAGAAAGTTCGTGGGGATAACGACTTTCCAAACCAGATAAACCAACTAACTCCAGAGCATCTGCAACCTGATGATTAATTTGCCTACTTGACTTTTTGCCAGAATTATGTAAACCAAATGCAATATTTTTAGCTACCGTTAGATGGGGAAATAAGGCATAATCTTGGAAGACCATACCAACATCTCGTTTTTCCGGTGGCACCCAATCATTTACACCAGCAACTACTCGCTCATTAATAGTAATAATACCTGACTGTGGTTGCTCAAATCCAGCAATCATTCTCAATAAAGTTGTTTTGCCACAACCTGAAGGCCCCAATAACCCTAGTATATCCCCTTGGTACAATGTTAAATTGACATTTTGCACCGCAGGGGTAGCAGTGCGAGAAAATTGTTTGCTGACACTCTCCAAACAGAGAATTACAGATTGGGCCATTTATTGTTTAACCTCCCTTAAATTCTTAAAATATGTCTAGAACATTATTTACTTCTCAATTATATTAACCTAATTTTTAGGAGATATTCTCATTAAGTTTCTGGAAATTTTCTAAGAGGCTATTTGCCAATAAAGTAGGGTGTGTGACGGTACGCTTACTATTTCTAGATGGCAGAGGGCAGAAGGCAGCTATGCTGAAGAGAAAATTCTATATATAGCAATCAGAAATCAGATGTGAGAATTGAGGTATTCCTTTAAAGCATAGAATATAGTAGTTATCTTATTCTTATGTATTCATTTCTTTCCTATTCCCTATTCCCTATTCCCTCCATACCTAAAACAAAAGTCTTCAATATCTCACAACTAAAATCATATTGCTATATGATATAAGTCCTGATAGTATTACTTTTCTATTCAGAAATAGTATTACGTAATAGACATCTCCAGAAAAGAGGGAATAGGGAATAGGTATGGAGGGGGAAAATAATTGATAATTTCTGTATGATAATTGATTTTATTTTTTATTTTTGGAGATGTCTAATAACTAAAAGTCTTATATGATTTCCTACGGAATGCTTGCGCCAACGGTTTTTTATTTCCCCTATTGCCTCTCTTGGTGCGCATTCCCTTGCGTCTGACGCCGACGCGGGGTCGCACCGCTGTTGCCTATTGCCTGTTGCCTGCGCGCAGCGCTATAGTCTCTAATGTATAAAATCAAAATGTTTGATAATGTGAAAAAATTTAACTATTTCAACTGGAATGCTTGGACAGTATTTGTCATAGCGATCGCTTTATTAATCTCAGCTCCTGTAGTATTTATTCTCAGCAGTATTTTCTCGGATACAGGAGAAATTTGGAGTCATTTAGCTTCTACAGTTTTACCCCGTTATCTGTTAAACTCCTTCATCTTAATGGTAGGAGTAGGTTGTGGAGTTGTCGTCATCGGAGTAGGGGTAGCATGGTTAGTCACAATGTGTCGCTTTCCTGGTAGTCGCATCTTTGAATGGGCAATGCTGCTACCATTGGCAACTCCCGCCTATATTCTTGCCTACACCTACACAGAATTACTAGAATTTTATGGACCTGTACAAATGTGGTTGCGAGAGGTATTTGGTTGGGCAAGTGTCAGTGATTATTGGTTTCCGGAGATTCGTTCCATTGGAGGAGCGATCGCTTTGTTAACCCTTACCCTATATCCTTATGTTTACTTATTAACACGGGTCGCTTTTTTAGAACAATCAACCTGTACTTTAGAAGCTAGTCGCTCCCTGGGATGCAACCCTTGGCGTAGCTTTTATAAAATAGCTTTACCTCTAGCTCGACCAGCAATAATGGCAGGTTTAGCTCTAGCACTGATGGAGACTCTCAATGATTTCGGAACAGTGCAATATTTTGGAGTCGAAACATTTACCACTGGCATTTATCGAACTTGGTTTGGCATGGGAGAGAGAGTTGCAGCAGCACAGTTGGCAGCAGTATTAATGTTATTTATTTTATGGTTAATTTTGCTGGAGTTATGGTCGCGTCGGCAGGCAAAATATTATCAAACTAGCAGTCAGTATCAAAAATTGCAGCAGTTTCATTTAGGTGGAATACGTGGGATAGTCAGTTTATTTGCTTGTTTGCTGCCAGTCTTGTTGGGTTTTCTGTTGCCAGCAGGATTATTATTAGAAATGACTATTGCTGAAAGTGGGGAAAGTTTTCGGGGACAGTTTTGGAATTATGCTTCCCATAGTTTGATTTTGGCAGGAGTTACTGCTGTTTTTGCTGTAGCGATCGCCTTAATTATGGCTTATGGCGTGCGGTTGAATCGAAATTTGGGAATGCGTTTATCAACCCGCATTGCTGCAATGGGTTATGCTGTACCGGGTTCAGTTATTGCAGTAGGAATTTTGATTCCTACTGCAATGGGTTATGCTGTACCGGGTTCAGTTATTGCAGTAGGAATTTTGATTCCTATAGGTGCGGTTGATAATATCATTGATAGCTTCATGCGTTCAAGATTTGGGATATCAACTGGTTTATTATTCAGTGGAACTATTACAGCATTAGTGTTTGCTTATTTGGTGAGGTTTATGGCGGTAGCATTTGGTGCTGTGGAGTCAAGCTTGCTTAAAATCAAACCAAGTTTAGATGATGCTTCCCGAAGTTTAGGTTATGGAGCTACGAAGACTCTGGTTAAAGTTCATGCACCGATGATGTGGGGAGGGTTATTAACTGGAGCAATGCTAACTTTTGTGGATGTGATGAAAGAGTTACCTGCAACAATGGTAATTCGTCCGTTTAATTTTGATACCTTAGCAGTGAGGGTTTATAATTTGGCTTCTGATGAGCGGCTAACGGAGGCAGCAGGTCCAGCTTTAGCAATTGTTTTGGTAGGGATTATACCAGTAATTTTACTCAGTTTGAAAATTGCTAAATCGCGTCAATATTAAAGATAGGGAGTGGGGGAGTGTGGGAACCCACCCCTAACCCCTCCCAGGAGGGGAATGTGGGGAGATCGAGAAATATTTGAAAATGGTTGAAGATGGAACATTTTTTTATACCGAATTAAACGGATTTGATATGACTTAATATCTTGTGTAAGTCCTGACCATAAATCGTGTTTTTCTTTGCCTATTCCCATAACCCGTGTTCCCTAACAGGAGTGCGCTACCATATCAGTCTGTCGCACCCCACGGGGTCGCGCCGTTGTTCCCTGTGTTGTGACGGTAACATTCTTTTTTCAAATTGGTATAAGAGGCTCAGATATGCCACTGACTGAAGCAATATATCATCTAAGTTAACCCAGAAAAAAAGATGAGGGGGTTGATGCAGTTACACAATAGAGTTGTCGCTAAATAAAGGGAAAAAATCACTCTAACCTAGACAGAGCAATAATTCCAAGCTTTTTTTATATCCAATAACTACAATCCTTACAAAACAAGGTTTTTGGGATTTTTTTAAGTTATAAAGCGACAACTCTAATCAAATCAAAGTATAGAGTCAAGCAAGCGATCGAGTTGTTGATTAGTAGTAGAAAATCATCAACTATTAGGAATACTAACCGAGCGGGATATAGTACGCTTAATTGCCCAATAAATTTCTCTGGAAAATTTGAAAATCAATTATGTGATGACTCAGAAGTTGATTACAATAGTTGCTTCACATATCGAAGATATTTTTAAAGTTGTCAATTGTTTTCGGCAGCATAAAATTCGTCATCTATCAGTACTATCCAATACAGGGGAATTAGTGGGTTTGATTACAGTTGCAAGTCTCCGCAATTCTTTAAAATCAGTTGATTTACTTAAACATCGACAGGTAAAAGAAGTAATGACTACTGATGTTATTCATGGAACGCCAGATCTATCTATATTTACTTTGGTAGAAAAAATGGTAAAGTATCGAGTTAGTTGTATAGTAATAATTCGCACAGATCCACAACAGAGATTATATCATATTGGAATTGTCACACAAAGAGATATTGTGCAATTTCAAGCACTGGGGATGAATATCAAACAATTCAAAGCTTCAGAAGTTATGAGTACTCCTTTACAGAGTTTGACTCCGTTTGATAGCTTATGGAAAGCTCATCAACAAATGCAAAGGTTGCGAGTACAACGATTAGTAGTATGTGGTAGTGATGGCCAATTGTTAGGACTCGTCACGCAAACTAGCTTGTTGGAAAATCTGAATCCTGTGGATATGCATGGAATGATTCAGATATTGCAACAGGAAGTCGATCGCCTACAAACTGAAAAAATTGAAATGTTGCATCGTAATAATAATCATCTAGAGCAACAGGTAGAGAGTTTGCAAGAATCAGTAAATAGACTGGAGCAACACAACCAAGAAATGGCAACTATTAACCAAATGATAGATTTTTTACAAGCTTGCGAAAAAATTGAAGATACGAAAAAAATGCTAGCATAATTTATCAAAAAACTGTTTCCAGGGTTTTCTGACATTTTGTTATCAAAGCGAAACGTTATCAACAACCTCTAAGTATTATCATGGTAGATATCGATCGCTTTAAACAGTTTAACGATACTTATGGTCACAATGTAGGAGATATTGTTCTCCAAAAAGTAGCGCAGTTTTTACAGAAACAAGTTAGAAAATATGATATTGTTTGTCGTCACGGTGGAGAATAAATGACTGTGATATCAACTAATACTCCTCTAAAGATTGCTCAACAAAGAGCATAAATGATTTGTTCTGGAGTGAGGTAATTATCATTACAAAATCAAGGATAAACTCTGCTACATATCACTGTTTCTCTTGGAGTGGCTTGTTTTCCTCTACATGGAATTACAGGAGAAAATATTATTCAACGGACTGATGAAGCTTTGTATCAGGCGAAGAAAGCAGGACATAATCGAGTTGTTTTGTATCAATTAAAGCAGTAAACTTAATCTTGATTTTATGTTTTTTTTTAATTAAGAAATTTTAAAAAAATCTGAATTAAGCATAAAGAAATAAGTCATATATAAATATTAAGGGTCATAACATAAATAAGCAGTTTTATTGAAGCAAAATCAAATTAAGCCCAATGAAAATAGGTCATTTTAGCGAACAGTTAGCCTCCTACGGAGGAGCTACACTAACAGTTATTAGTCAAGTTATTGTAGTAGTTAACTCATTATTATTTGTAACAATTAATCAGGAATTATATGGCGGATTGTTCGATCAAATCAAGCTGTTGAAAATAGAAAATCCTAGCTGTCTGGAATGTGATGTCAAAATAGCTGAATGGAAAAAGAAGGAAGAAGTCATAATACTTTAGCTAGAATTTGACAGGCGATCGCTAGTGGCAGTAAAAATTTACAGCACTTTTTAGGATAGTAAGGTACGCTTTTAAGGCTAATCTTTTTTTCCCTACTCCCTACTCCCTACTCCCTAAAGTCCTAAAATTTTGTACCTTATCAACTCCAAAACTGCTGTAACTATAAAATTTGTTGGCACTAGGGAGCAACTCTCCTATACCAAATATTTCCAAATATTTCCAAATATTTCATTAATGTGCATTTGGATACCTGTTAAAAACAGACTCCTTTAATGATTTAAGATGTTCTAATTTGTGTTCTAATTCAAATATAAGATTATCACTTTTTTCATTATTGCAACGCCAACAAATTGCTTCCAGGTTATCATAATCAAACATTTTTTCTGGGAAACGTGCTTTATTCAATTTGTGGTCAATGGTAACGTAATGTTCGTGATAGTAAAATGAACCCGCTTGATTTATGTATGGTTTCCCATCAACCGTTTTGTACTCATAACCTCGTTTTTTAGCTTCTTCTTTGGACTGAGTAGAATATTGTCTACCATGCACCATTTTTTTTCCACAATAGGGACATGGTTTGAAGCTTTTATTAGTTCGATACTTATATGGACTGATAAAATCTCCTTTTGGGTCTTTGATACAGAGTACTGTTTGAGCTGCATCCCAAATATCTTTGATTTCAGAAGCGTCATATAGTGTATATAGTTTATCAAGTCTTACTTTGCTCATTGTATCTATGCTCCATTGCTGTTTCGTATGTGGCAAACCGTTTTTTAGTTTTCTTAAATATATCTGTTGCTTTCTGCAAAATTTGGTCAATTTTGTCAACTTGCTGGTCTAAAACTTCTTCAATATGTTCTGTTTCATGGAGCGAGCGATCAATGGCACCAATAAGATCCCCTTTATTAAGTTTATGGTCGAACATAGTGACAACATTGTTATTCACTATATTGACAAAAGGCATAAGTATGTCCCATGATTTTTGAACTCTATCCCATCCTCGATTGAAAAATCCTTGTGTTCGAGCTTCCTTTTGTTGTGCAACTGTCAGAGTTTTGAATTTATCTGTATTTCTTCGTTGCCATTGCTGATAATTTAAACCTTGAACTATCTTCATTAAGACTACCTCTTTTAAACTACTTTTTTATCAAAATAATATTCAATTTTCTGCCATACATCCATACCGTAATACTTGATAATATATTTCTTGGTCATATTTTGTTGGTGTCTTAATACATCAAGCTTAGTGTTAACTTCTTTTTTGAGTTGATGACTTTCTAAAACAACTTCCTCTGCAATTTCTTGATGCTCTTCCATAGCATCTTTTATATCTTCTACATGATGTTCGTAGTCAGTCTGATGCACTAAGTCTTTTTCTTTTAATAATTCAGCACGTTCTTTACCTACTTTAGATAGTGCATTTTTTAACCATCGACCTATTTGTAGAAGCTCAGAATTTTCCGGATTTAAAAATTGCTGTAGTTGACTCTCAGCTCGATCTGCTCTTTCTTTTTCTGCATTAGCTTTGGTTTCTGCCATCTTTGCCTTTTTATTTGCTTTACCTGTATTTTGACTTAACATATATCTGTTGTAAGTATTGGCAGGTTTGACAATTTGCAAAGGACGTAAGTTTTCATACACTTCCAAGATGTCGTCATCTGTCAGTTTTAAATCCAGGTACTCTTGTCTTATACCTGAATTTTTGGCGATTATACGAATCTTATCTTTTCTTTCTTTTTTACTTAATGTCATTGTTTTTTCCTACTTTTTTCAAAATGGTATGAGAACATATTTTAATTATACTAAAAACTTATTAAGTTATCAGGAATAAAATACTGAAATTTTTACTTGATAGCGCTACCCGCTAGGGAATAAGGAATAGGAAATAGTAAACTTTTAAAGGGTTTTTCCTGCGGAAACGCTCCGATAACAGGGTTGAGAAATGTCCTAACCTTAATGCGTAGCGTTATAAAGAAGCAGAATCATAAATTTATAAAAATGCTACCGGATTTAATCTAAAATCTTTGTAGCTAACCGTTATGCAACAGGTTAATTAATGGATAATGGATAATTACCTCTCCCTTTTAGGGAGAGGATTGACCAATAAGGAAAAAATTTATTTTTTTCCCCTTGAAAGGGGAGGCAGAGTAAGCTGAATTGTTTAATTATTTAATTATTTAATTATTAATTATGCGGTAAATCTAGTTACTGCGGTTGTACTGCCGGAGTAGATTTTTTTTCCCACTCAAAGGCAGTATATTTCCCACCTAAAGCTTCTACTATTACTTGAGTATTAGACACTAACATTTTAACGTAACTATCTCCCTCACTACCTGGAGCGCCAATAGAATCAGAATATAACTCTCTTGGCGCTAACTTTACTCCTGCTTCCTGAGCTACAGTTGTGATCAACTGAGGATTAATTGTTGTCTCAGCAAAAATTGCAGGTACTCCAGTTTTCTTAATTTCCTCTGCCAAATTTTTCACTGTCTTTGCACTGGGTTGCTCTTCGGTACTCATCCCAATTAAAGTCCCTGTCATTTTTAAACCATAAGCTCTCACATAATATTCAAAAGCATCATGGGTTGTCACCAGTCGGCGCTTACTTTCTGGAATAGTTGCTATTTGTTCGCTAATCCAAGTATCAACTGCTAGTAATTCTTCAGTTAGTATCGCTGCATTCTCCATAAACAGTTCTCGATCTTCCGGCGACAACTTAATCAAAGCATCCCGAATCCCATTTACCATCAAAATTCCATTTTTCGCATCACCCCAAACATGAGGATCTGGCACTAACTCCCCCTTATCTGGATTTTGCAATGGTGTCACCTTTTCCCCCACTGCCAATTTTTGGGCTTTTATACCAGCAGCATTCATCAGTTTAATTAAACCAGGTTCCAAATTGTAGCCATTGTAGAGAATTAAGTCCGCTTCCTCAAAAGCCACACTATCAGCAGGCACAGGTTCATAAATATGGGGATCGGCTCCGGGTTCCATAATTCCCTGATGCTCAATTTCATCCTCACCTATTTTTTCTGTCATATCAGCAATGATGGTGTTAGTGGAAACTACTTTAGGTTTTTTTTCATTACCGTCTGAAAATGGGGCAGCACAGCTACTTATCCATAATCCCAATAAAATTCCTAATGCTGGCCACAACTTTTGTGGGAAACCTTGAGTAGAAATACTGCTTAATTTCATTTTAATTTTAATTGACAATTTTTCATATTCCTTTCATAATGTATATCATATTGTTTTCATATTTTTGATATGGCAGAAGGAAGAAAGAAAAAGGAAGAAGAAAGAAGGAAAAGTATTACTTTGTCTGAGTTTTAAACTTTTGAACTGTCCGCGCCCTTTGTTTTGACTGCTATATTCCAGAACAGATTTTTGATGCACACCTTTATTTAGGGCTTGCTGATTAAATATAAAAGCATTGACATATAAAGACAAGTGCCTTTTTGGGAACGAAAAAAGTGCGCCTGTTTCAGTCTAAAACGCTCAAAAAGTTAGTATTTTAGGCGCATAGTTGGGCAGAACAATCTTGGGA